>JBEKHQ010000441.1:0-4054 GCA_050012195.1 Bryobacteraceae bacterium
CCTCCACCATGAGACCAGTGGCGCCCATGTCGATACGGCGGAGACCATCGGAGTGTTCGGGCCGATGATGCCTCGCCGAATCGGCACGCGCCTCGACAATCGCGTCCTTGCCGTCGTACCCGCGTACTGTGATACTGCCGTTGACCAACGACGCGTGCAGCGTTTTCGGGCGCGACGGATCGCTGAACGGAACCGTGACGCGGTCGGGCTGGGCGTCCTGACTCCAGGCCGCGCCGGCGAAGAAAGCTGAAACCACAATAACAAGCGTCTTCATGATTACTGTCCTCGCTTAATGATGCGTATGTTGCCGTTGAGCGTGTCGAAGGCTATCTCCGGTCCGCCGTTGCCGATGCGCAGACTGGTGGAGCGATCGGCGCGGTAGACGAACTTGCCGTCCCGCCGCTCGGCCACGGGAGTGACTCTCGGCAGAGGAGTGCTGTCGAAATCCGTGTAAGCGTCTCCATTGAACGTCTTCAGGCGAACGTCGGCGGAAAGGTTCTTCTGGAACGTTGCTTCGATGCTTCCATTAACGGTCTTGAACGAACTCTCCTTCACTGGATTCCTGACGAAAGAAGCGGAAATCCTTCCATTGACCGTATGCGCGCGGCCGGACCCGGCGACATTGCGCATCTCAATGCCGGCGTTCACGTTGCTGAGGTCGAAATCGCCGGTCGTGTTTTCGATTTGGATCTCTCCGTGGTTGACTGTCGCCAGCCGCAGAAGCGTCGCCGCCGGCACTTGCAGCTCGAAATCATAGGTCACGGTGTAGCCGTGACGCCCGTCGTCGTGGATGCCCCGGCCGCCATCGCCGCAGTGGCAGCGAAACGGCCCGTCCACGTAGAGGGTGAGCGTATTGCCGGATTCGCGCATATCCAGCGTGACTTCGCGCTTGGCCGCGTCCAGACGGTCCTCGGAGTCGGCGCGGATGGTCTTCTCGGCGATCATCCGGATCTCGTTGCCGTTGTATCCGGTGACGCGAATCCTTCCATCCACATCGTCGACCTCAATGCGGGCGGCGGCGGGAAAGGTCTTCCGAATGGTCTCTCGTCCTTGGGAATCGAAGCCATGGGCCAGCGATAGCGCCCCGGCGAGCAGTAAGATAATTTTCATGGGAGTTGTTTCAGCGCCCATTGCGCACGCTGCCTCACTTCGGGATTGAGATCCTGGCCGGCCAGCAACGACTGGATGGCCGGCGCAGCGGACCCATCGCGCAGTTCGACGATCTGATCCAGGATCGAGATTTGGACCAGCGGAGAATTCTGTTTGGCCAGCGCTTGCTCCAGCCCGCGCCGCCCCACGGAACTGTTGGTAAAGTTCCGAAGCGCATCCACGGCGGAAAGCCGCACGTCCACGCTGGGGTCGTGATCGACGGTAGTGAGCAGCGCGGAAAGCACCTGCGGATCGTTCTGCTCGAAGCGATACGCATAGCTGACTCCGCGCAGACGATCGCTGGCGCCTTGTTGCTGGAGCAGCGAAAGAGCGACAAGTTGACGCATGTTGTATACCTCCCCGCGCAATTGCGAGAGTTCGGATGAATCGCGGCCGCGCAGCGCATAACCGGCCCCGAGACCGATCGCCAGAATCAATGCCGCGGCGACAGCTTGCCAGGCGGGATGCTCGGGGCGCCAGAAAGATCGGCGGCGCTCCGTCTCGTGGAGCTTCCAGGCGCGCAAAGAATCGTAGAAACGCGCGCGCAGCCCTAAGCTCGGATCCTCCTGGGGCAACGCTCCCAGCGTGCCCCACAGATCCTTCAGGTTTTCGGCTTCGGCGCGGCAGCGCTCGCAAGATTCCAGGTGAGCGTGAAACTCGTCCTTAGGATCTTCGAGCGTGCCCCGCCAGTAATCGACGAATTGTAGTCTGGCTTCCTCGCAATTCATGACGCCCTTTCTCCGGCCAATTCACAATAGATCTGCCCCAGCGCCTGAACGGCGCGATACACGCGAACCTTGACGGCTCCGACGCTGCATTCCAGGATGGAGGCGATCTCCTCGTACTTCAGATTTTGAAAGCGGCTCAGCACCAGCAGCTCTCTTTTTTCGAGCGGCAGCATTTCCATGGCCCGCTTCAAAAGCGAGATCTCCTGTTTGCGTTCCAAATTCTTGTCCATAAGGTTTGCGCTCGGAAATTCCTGGTCACCCAATCCCACTTCGAATTTTCGTTTCCCAATGGAGTCGACGTGCGCGTTGCGTGCGATCTGGTACATCCAGGCGGTGAACGGGCGGTCCGGTTTATAGGACTGGCGGTACTTCAGCATTCGAAAGAAGACGTCCTGAACCAGATCCTCGCTCAGCGCCCGATTCCCGTTTACTTGCACGAAGTAGTTGAACAGCGGACGATGGTGGCGCTCAAACAGAATCGCCAGCGCCCCCAGGTCGCCTTCGCGGACGGTCTGCATCAGGCTGCTATCCGTTGCCTCGTACACGTTAATGAATACCGGTGACGCGACCGAAGGTTACAAGCGCGCGAACGCCCGCTACCAGACTCGGCACGCAGGTTCGCGGACCATCGGCTGGCCGACTTTGCAAGCGAACGCCTGCTGGAACTCCGGCATATTTTCCAGCACGCCGTTAGCCCGATCCTTGGGAGGCGAATGCGGATCCACCTGGGCGCGCAGGCGGGCGGTCTCAGGTCTGGTGTTCTGGCACCAGTCTTGACCATAAGCCAGGAAAAACCGCTGTTCCGGCGTGAATCCGTCGATCTTGGCTTGCGGCTTGGCTTCGAGCGAATGCATGAGCGCTATGAAGGCCAAGCGCATGCCCCCGTTATCGGCGGTGTTCTCGCCCAGCGTCAGCCTTCCATTGACGTGCACGTCGTCGACAGCCTTGAACGCGGAATATTCGTCGATGAAACACTGGGCCCGTTTTTCGAATTCCTGGGCGTCCTCGGGCGTCCACCAATCCTTCAGATTGCCTTGCGCGTCAAACCGCCGCCCCTGATCGTCGAAACCGTGGGTTAATTCGTGGCCGACAATAGCTCCGATGCTGCCATAATTTAACGCGGCGTCCTTGCTCTTGTCGAAGAACGGCGGCTGAAGAATGCCCGCCGGGAAATTGATATTGTTGTCTAGCGGGCTGTAGTAAGCGTTCACGGTTTGCGGAGTCATGAACCATTCCGCGCGGTCGACGGGCTTTCCGATCATATTCAGTCGCCGGCGGACCTCGAACTCGGTGGCGCGCTCATCGTTGCCGACGCTGTCACCCCGAACGATCTTGACCGCCGAATAATCGCGAGGCTTGTCCGGATAGCCGATTTTGTTCGCCACCGCGCGCAGCTTGACCTGCGCTTCCTGCTTGGTTGCGGGCGTCATCCAGGAAAGCGTCTGAATATCTTCACCCATAGCCTTCTCGATCTCCTCAACCATCCGCAGCGTTCGCGCCTTTCCTTCCGCGCCGAACGTCTCTTCGACGTATTTTTGGCCGAGCGCGAAGCCCAGATCGCCGTCCACCGCCGAGACGCAGCGTTTCCAGCGCGGCTGAAGCTCCTTGGCGCCTGTCAGGATCTGGCGGAAGAAACGAAAATCCTCATTGACGAATGCCTGCGATAGAAAAGCGGCCTCGCCGTGAACCAGGTGCCAGCGAAGGTAAGCCTTAAGATCATCCAGACTCGTCGCGCCGAGAACGGAATCGAGCCCTCGGAAGAAATCCGGAACGGCGATGTTCAAATCCGCGAAGGCGGGCGCGGCCACGCCTCGGAAATACTTCGGCCAGTCGATCAAGGGGCACAAAGCACCGAGTTCGGCCGCGGGCAATTTGTGATACGTCTTGGTGGGGTCGCGGCGCGAAACGCGATCGAGCGAGTCTTTCGCAAGCGCCGTCTCGAGCCGCAGGATGGCCTGGGCCTCGGCGGCCGCAACCGCGCCGGAGTCGCCTAGAAGCTCCATCATTTTCTGAACGTGTTCCACGTATTGTTGCCGCAATTCGACGGAATGCGGATCGTCTTTGAGATAGTAATCGCGATCCGGCAGACTCAAACCGCCTTGATCCGCCTGCCCAATGCTGATCTTAGAGTCGTTTAGGTCGGAGCCGGAGGAGAATCGGAAAAATACGCTCACTCC
>JBEKHQ010000442.1:0-4054 GCA_050012195.1 Bryobacteraceae bacterium
CACCTGTGTCCTCACCTTGATGGCGAACACGGATCGCAATTCGACAACGGTCAGGCGCGAAATCCGGATCTGAGCGCCGGCGGCCTCGGCGATCTCGACGACTTTGGGTGTTCCGACCTCCGGGTGATACAGCTTGGCCAGCGCACTGGTGTCGAAAAAGTAGGCCGACAAGATCAGCGCTCCGCGCGCTCAGCGATGAAATCCCCGGTCATTGAGCCGGGGATCTTGGAAAGCCGGCGACGAACTTCTTCTATCCCAGGTGGCGGCCCGGCATGCAATAGTTCCGTCTGGAGACTCTCGATGTATGCAATGTCGACCTGCGGAGAACCGGGTGCGGGCGCGGCTTTGATCACGGTGAGCGAGACCTGCTCGTGCTCCGCTAAGCCCAGTGGTTGTAAGGGCCTGAGAACTCCGTTTTCGTACACGGCATCGACCTGTATTTCCATGGCACTATTGTACGCCCTTCGTGGCGCGTCGGCGGTTGGCCGCAAAGCATGATGCGTACCACGGTGTTCCGTCAGCTAGCCCATGCGCGGCTTGCGGCTTGCGCGGCCAGTATCTCGCTCAGCGGTCCAGCCCCGGTTCGATGGCGGTTCGGTCCATGCCCCAAGTAATCGGCGATCTGGCCGTAAGTGACCTCTTGATCTTCCGCCACTGTGGCGCGATAACAAAGGCCCGTCGGCAATATTGGCGCTACTGGGATCCGCGCCGCCGGGCTCGTCGGCCCGTTAACGAGCGATCTTGAGGGAGGCGGTCCTCTGCAGCAATTGCGGAGGGTCGCCAATCTCAAACGTATCTTAATTGAAACCATTGGTAGGCGCGGCCGGACTCGAACCGGCGACCCTCTGCTTAGAAGGCGGCGGACATAATATTTAGCAAGTACCCTGTTTTCTGGTGTGTAGCTTTCAATGGGCTACGCGCGGCGTGTTGAGGTTTGTTGAACCCTATTGAAGCAGAAGGCTTTTAGCAGCTACAAAATCATCTACAGTCTCTACTGATTGCTTAGTAGTACAAAGGTCCCCGCGCGCGGATTCGGTAATACGGCGCTTGGGGAACCATTGACCGGCCAAGTATCGATCAAGATTTGTCCGAAACGCTGGGCCCGGTCGGTGGGCGGAAGGGGATCTATCAACAGGAATGGTTGTGGTCGGCACGGACCCGCTTACCCGGACGCAGCGACTCGAACACCATCCCCATATCCACTGTGTAGTGCCCGCCGGAGGCCTTTTCTCCGGACGGGAAGAGATGGGTCTCACCGCGCAAACAGAAATTACTTTCCAGTTCCAGCACGCAGTGCCGCAGTCCCCAGCCTTCTTGCGGCCGCCGCAGCCGCCGGTCCTTGCGCCGCAATCGACTTTCACCACGTGCGGGCACTTTACTGGTCCCCCATACTCGGCTCGAATCCACACCTCTCCCAAGAATGTTTTATCAGGTCAGGGCGCCGGTCTGACCCAATTAGCGACCGGGAGCCGCCAGTTGTTCCTATTTCAGCGTAGCGTGCTGGAACTCATCGCCGGGTGCAGGGGGACAGATCCTTTTTCAACCCTGTCAGAGTAGAGGATGAATAACCAAGTTTGTCGTAGAGATCCCTGGCTTTCGAAAATTGCGCGCAAGCAGCCGGCTCGTTGCCGATGCCTCGATTAGCTTCTCCTTCAGCTATCAGTGCCGAAGCGTAATCCGTCATTGTGCCGGTCTTGGATAACCCCTCATGATCGAGGATCCTCCTCGACTCATCCACGCTTGCCAGTGCCGCGCGATAATCGCGGGTCTTTATCAGGAGGTGGGCAATGCTAGTCAACGTCCACGCGAGGCGCTCCTGCTTCCACACATCCTCCGGGTCCGAGGCCGCTAGATCTCTGCGGATGGCGAGCGTCTTCTGCTGATACCGAATGGCGGTCGGCAGTTCACCCTTCATGCTGTAATACTGTCCGAACTGGCTGTAGTCAAAGGACAGATCCAGCTTAATGCCTTGGTCCCCAGGATCTCTTGCAAGCCGCTGTTCATCCACTGCCAAAGCGCGCTGAAGATACGGGAGGGCGCGTGCAGCGTCAAAACTCAGCCAATAGCCAGCTATCGACTTGTTGATCAGAGCGACATTCCGCGGGCGCCTTGGATCGGAGGGCTTGGCTCGTAACATCTCCTCATCGATAGGCAAGGCCTCGAGCTCGTAAGCCAGGGTCTGGGAGTTGACGGAAACCGTGGCCAAGTCGAATAGGCAGATGGCCAGCATGATCTTCGCGTCCTCATTGCCGGGATACTGTTTCTGCAGGTCCCTTGCCATCGCCAGAGTCTGTTTTCGGTACGCTTCAGACCTGCCCCGGTCATTGCTCTCGAGGTAGACGCCGCCCACATCCCGCATCGTCGATAGCAGCAATTGGCGCGCGCCGAAGGAGGGCTGCGCCGCCACTAAGGCGCGCGCGATCTGCTCCGCCTTTTGAAAGCTCGTCATGGCCCCCTGCCGGTCGCCCAGATTCTCATTGCCTCCGCCCTGTATTTTGCCGATCTGCATGTAAGACTCGGCAAGCTCCTGCTGCAGTCCCGGGTCGCCCGCAGCCTCCTTCGCCAGTCGATCGACGTATCCGATGGCGCTCGCGATCAACTCTTTCCGCACGGGTGTGGATCCCGCCAAGGCGGCGATCTTAGGCTGCAAGTCGAAGATCACGGAATGGGCTAGGCGCCGGACTTCGTTGAAACGCCGCTGGGCGCGATCGCGCTCGAATTGCGCCACCTGCGATGCCCGGATCACCAGCGCCACCGATACCGCTAGAAAAATGCAGGCCGCAGGCGCGGTGACAACTCCGAAGCGGTGCCGGCGAACGAATTTTCGCGCCACGTAACGAAATGTCCCCTGGCGGGCCAGAACCGGCCGAATGCCCAGGTAGCGGTCGATGTCCTCGGCGAATTCGCGCACCGACGCGTACCGGCTTTCGGGCTCTTTGCGCAGCGCCTTCATGACGATCGCGTCGAGATCGGCGGGCACGTCCGGTGAAACAGTGCCGGGCGGCGGTGGATCTTTGGTGCAGATCGCGTCGAGGGCCTGGTCCAGCGGAATGTCCGCCAGTTGATAGGGGCGCTGGCGGGCCACCAGTTCATACAGCAACACACCTAGCGAATACACATCCGAAGCCGTGGTCATGGCCTTTCCGCGCAGTTGCTCGGGGCTGGCGTAGTCCCGAGTCAACTGCAGGGCGGAAGTCTGGGGCCCGGCGGCGGCCGGATCGAGCAGCTTGGCAATTCCAAAATCCAGCAGTTTGGGCGTCCCTTCGGCAGTGACCAGAACGTTGGCCGGCTTGATATCGCGATGAATCACCAGGTGTTGGTGGGCGAACTGCACGCCATCGGCGAGTTGCAGAAACAGGCGCAGCCGAGCCTTCAGATCCAGCCCGTTCCTCGCGCAGTAATCCGTGATGGGAGTGCCGGCGACATACTCCATCACGATGTAGTGCGTGCTCTCGGAAGTATAGCCGCCGTCCAGAAGACGGGCGATATTGGGGTGCGCCAACGCGGCCAGAATCTGGCGCTCCGCCAGGAAACGGCGGACCGCTTCGGGGCGGTGTTCCAGGCTGGCGCGCATCAATTTGACGGCGACTTCCTGCTGAAAATTCTGGTCTTCGCGGCGGGCCCGGTAAACCGCGCCCATGCCGCCCGCTCCAATCTCTTCGAGCAGCAGATAGGGACCGATCCGCCGCCCCTGGTGAGCCTGGGTGCGCGGTTCGAGAAAGGTGTCGGCGGCCCGATGCGCGCGCAGCAGCGATTCGACTTCGCTTCGCAACTCGGGCCGGCCCTCGCACTCCCGCGCAATCCAGGCATCCTGCTCGGATTCCGGCAGATCCAGGGCACTCTTGAGAGTGCTATTTATCTCACTCCATTGCCGGGGACTCATTGGGCGCCTCACGATTCACCTCCCGGGAGAGCCAGGCTTTGGCCAGCGCCCATTCGCGCTTGACAGTGGCCGGGGATCGGCCAATCACCTCGGCCGTTTCAGCCACTGACAGTCCCGCAAAATAGCGGAGTTCGACAATGCGCTCCTTTTCCGGGTCGAATTGCGACAGGC
>JBEKHQ010000443.1:0-4046 GCA_050012195.1 Bryobacteraceae bacterium
TCTACGAACGCGTTCCGATGAGGAGAATAATCATCAAGAGCCCCGCTGATCCAATTGTGAAAGCTCTCCAACAAGAGGTGAAGGAACAGAAACAGGGCACTGCGTACGTTCTCAAGCACGGCAGCGAGTACTCCCTCATCTTCCCCGCAGCGTTCCCTTTAACGGGAGCGGGTGGCCCTGTACCCGTGGCGCGATTCGCGACTCCAGAGGAGCTAAGATTGTTCCTTGCGAGAGAGCTGCATGTCCGGCCAAGCTCCATTGAGGACGCGCTCGATGAAGTAACGCACAGTGGATCTGCGTCGATATATCCCGTGACGCTAACATCACGTGATGTTAAGCGACTTGGTCTGGCTTGAAATCGTTTGGGTATCGTTTCGGCGCGCGGCTCCTCGGTGAGCTCGAAACGAAGCCGACTCGTTAGAGATCGCGGGTCAGGAGCACGAAGCCGGGAAAATCCAGGACCGATCCGAGATCAATACAGCGCTTCTCATCCGACACCTCAGAGCGCTTTTTCCGCTCCGCATCCCCAGGATGGGCAGCCATTAGAATAGAATCGTCGTGGATCGCGTAACCTCAAGAAAGCTCGTCGAATTGTTCGGCGCCGAGTATCCATGATTCGCAGCGACAGCATTCCGGCCGCGCGCCGGATACCATCCACGCTCCTGCTCCATGGACTGGCCGTCGCGCTCGTTGCGGCGGCTTTGGCTCTGACCCTCCTTTTGCAAGACCTGGTAGCGACTAGCGGGTATTTCCTTTTCTACGCCGCGGTGGGGGCAAGTGCGTGGTTCGGTGGAAAGTGGTCCGGCTGGCTCGCGGTGATCCTCAGCACACTGGTAGTTGACTACTTCTTCATTCCCCCGATTCATTCCTTTGGAATGGATCGACAGGCTTTACCCATATTCCTCGAGTTTGCGGCATCCTCGCTGCTCGCGAGTTGGTTCAGCTCGTGGCGAAAGCAAGCCGACAGCTTGTTGAAGCATGCCCGCGACGAACTTCAAATGAGAGTGGAAGAGCGGACCGTCGAACTCCAGCAGACCAATCAACAGTTGTTGGCTGAAATGGCGGAACGCAAGCGGGCGGAAAACGCGTATTACGAAGCGCAGGCCGACCTCGCTCGCGTGACCCGGCTCAGCGCGATGGGCGCTCTGGCGGCATCTATTTCCCACGAAATCAACCAACCCCTGACCGCGGTTGTCACCAACGCCGATGCCTGTATGCTGTGGCTCTCCAGTAAACCGCCAAATCTGGAAGAGGCGCGGGCGGCGGTGGATTGTATCGCTCGAGAAGGGACGCGCGCCAGCGACGTAGTCCGGCACATTCGAGCCATTTTCACGAAGGGATCCCCTGAAAGAACGAGGGTACACGTAAACGAACTCATCCGCGAGGCGTGTGCTCTCGTGCAAATGGAAGCATCCAGGAACAAGGTTGCGTTCGAGACCGAGCTCGACTCCGATCACCCGGCCGCGATGGGCGACCGCGTCCAATTGCAACAAGTGATCGTCAACCTGATCCTCAACGGCATTGAAGCCTTGAGCGGCGTCACCGGCCGTCCACGGCGTCTGGTAGTACGGTCGACGACGAACGGCGCGGATGAAATACTGGTGGCGGTGTGCGATTCAGGCGTCGGAATCGACCCGAAGGATGAAAGGCGAATTTTCGACGCATTCTTCACCACGAAAGACCAAGGCATGGGCATGGGTCTCGCCATCAGCCAGTCGATCATCGAGGCTCACGGCGGCCGGTTGTGGGCCACCGCCAACAGCGACCACGGCATGACGTTTCAATTCACGCTGCCGTCCGACCCTGAAGCCGCGTCATGACGGGCCCCGATCCGATCGTATTTGTGGTGGACGACGATGCGTCGGTTCGAGACGCCGTTAAGAAGCTACTTGCCTCGGTAGGCTTGCGCGTGGAGACCTTCGGATCGGCGCGCGAGTTTCTCGCGGCCAAACGCCCCGAAGCGCCGTCTTGCTTGGTGCTCGATGTGCGGCTGCCGGAGCTGAGCGGGCTCGAATTTCAGCGCGACTTGGCCAAGGCCGGCGTCCATATTCCGATCATTTTTATTTCGGGCCACGCGGATGTTCCCGTAACCGTGAGGGCCATGAAGGCGGGGGCGGTTGAGTTCCTCACCAAACCGTTCCGGGGTCAAGAACTACTCGACGCAATTCAGGAGGCGATTGCGAACGACCGGGTGGCGTGGAGCGAGCGAGCGCGGATGACGGAACTCCGGGCCCGTTACGACTCTCTGACGGCTCGTGAGAAGGAAGTGCTGGAGCTGGTTGTCTTCGGGTTGCTCAATAAGCAGATCGCGGCCGACTTGGGCGCGAGCGAGTTAACCATTAAGACTCACCGCGCCCACGTCATGAAAAAGATGGGGGCCGAGTCTCTCGCTGACTTGGTCAGGATGTCGGAAAGACTAAAGCCCGCCGCTACGAAATAAGTAGCCGTCTCCTACCAAAGCTGGATGGCTCCAGGCGAAGACACAGTTTACGATTGAACCAGATGAACGTCGTCGATGAGGCGGTTGCCGCGAAGAAAACCCCGCTCCGCATTTCGATCGTGGATGACGATGCGTCAATACGGGAGGCGCTGACGAGCCTCATGAGATCGGTTCGATTCGGTGTGGACGTTTTCGCATCCGCGGAGGAATTCCTTGCCTCCGAGCGTGTCAATGACGCTGCCTGTCTCATCTTGGACGTCTACCTGCCTGGCATGAACGGCTTCGACCTTCAGAAGCAGATAAACACCGAACGGCCTGGTATTCCGATCATTTTTATCACCGCCCTTGCCGATGAGACCTCGCGGCGACGGGCGTTGAAGGGCGGGGCTATAGATTTCTTAGCTAAACCTGTTCGCCGGGAAACTTTGTTCCTGGCTCTTCAATCGGCGCTGGAACGCTAAGGTCTGAAGCAAACCGTACGAAATGATGATCCGTCTGCTACTAAAGCAGGATAGCCTTCCCTCATAAAACTCCCATACGATGTATGCAGAATTCGATTCTATCCAGGGAGAACATTGAAATAATGAAGCGCCTTGTAGAGCTTTTTCAGGTTGTGCTTTTGATCGTAGCCGTCGCGGGGTTACTGCAGGCAGGAGAAGGCATTCCCGCGGTTGGCACATGGAAGCTGAACGTCGCAGAATCGAAATACAGCAACGGAGCGCTCCCCAAGAGCGCCACGCGGACTGTTGAAGCGAACGGCGACGGTGTGAAGGTAAGTTACGAATATGTCGAGTCCGACGGCAGCGTCATCAAGTACGGCTACACGGCCAACTTCGATGAGCAGGACTCACCGATTTCCGGATCGGGGGCAAACTGGAGAGAGCAGAAGGTTGGTGGCGCGGACACCATCGCCCTCAGGCGTCTTGGTTCGAGTGCCTACGGGGGCGCATTAAAGAAATCCGGCAATGTCGTTATGACAACCAGGACCGTCGTGTCCAAAGGCGGGAAGGTTACAACCGTCACCGCAAACGGCGGCGATGCAAAGGGCCAGCCGACGAAAAACGTGAGCGTTTGGGACAAGCAGTAGGCAGCGCGAGCCAGCCTGCTTATTCGAATTGCACCGGCGGCGTAGCCGTGCTGCCACCTAAATCCGCGTAGGCTTCGTCGATTTTAATCACCTTCGAGCCGGCGAACGTGATGAACGTGATCTTGCCGGGAGGCTCGCCGTAAATCCAATCCTCGGTTTCGGTGCCATCCTTGGTCACGGTTCGTTCTTTGTGGCGAGGCTTGCCCATGGCCAGCAAAACCTGATCGCGATCCATCCCGATCATCGCCTTGTTAGCTTTGATGGCCTTCTGTACGGGTTCCGGCAGGGTTTCCACGTAATTCGCCGTCGCGGTTTCCTTCTGAAAATCCAAAACCGGCGCCAAAATCTTCTTGATGTCATCGGCCTTCAACGCCGGGATGGCGCCGCCGAAGAGCAGCGCCAGAGTGGTCCCGCTGGGAGCGCTGGTTTGCTGCGTGTTCACCTGGCTGGCGCCGCCCGACACCGGACCCGACATGCCGATTTGCACGTGATCGCGCCAGTGTCCTTTGCCCTTCATAC
>JBEKHQ010000444.1:0-4042 GCA_050012195.1 Bryobacteraceae bacterium
TTGATTATACCGGCAGGCTCCGGAACGCCTGGCCCATGTGATACACGGCGGAGATCGCCTTTCCATAGTTCATACGCATGGGGCCGAGCACGGCGATCTTGGCCGCGAGGCCGCCTCCCAATGGAATCGAAACGCCGATCAGAGACAATTCCCGCATGCTGGGATGCGCGTCCGCCAGACCCACTTGAACTGCCAGCTCGCCGGCCGGCTGTTCCAAAAAGCGATCCAACAACTGGAGCATCCTTTTCTTCTCTTCCAACGCATGAAAAAGCTCGCGCAGCTTTTCGCGAGTGAGGTGCAGATCGAAACTCACCAGGTTGCTGGCGCCGCCCATATGAATCTCAGGCGCCAGTTCGATGTCCAACAAGCCTTTGGAATAGAGCAGGGTCAGCTTTTTCAGCAGCGCGTCATAGGCCGCGCTGTGCTGCTCGAGCCGCCGCCGGAGCTCGGCGTGGATGTCGGAGAGCGTCCATCCGCCGAAGTTGCGATTGATGTAGTTGCGAATCGAAGACAGGTCGCTCTGCGCAACGGTCTCGTCGAGCGAAACCACTCGGTTGCGCACCATGCGGTCGCGCGTCACCACCACCATCAGAACGCGATTATCCACCATGCCGATCAATTCGATTTGATCCAGAGTTTGGCTGGACGCCGGGATGGCCGCCGTGATGCCCATGCCCCGCGTCATTTCCGTCAGCATGCGCGACGACCGCTCCATGCGAGCTTCCATCGTGCCCATCTGGCTCAATTCGGCGCGCACGCGTTGCACGTCGGCGATCAAAATTCGTCCCCGCCCCAGCGATTGCACGTAGCTTCGGAACGCCTTTTCCGTGGGAACGCGGCCGGCGGAGGTGTGCGGTTGCGACAAGTATCCTTCGCTGTACAAATCCGCCATGACATTGCGAACCGTAGCGGCGCTCAACCTCTCGCCTCGCCGCCGCGACACGGTATGCGAGGCTACAGGCTCTCCGGTTTGGATATAGCATTCCACGATGGAATGCAGAATCTCCTGTTCGCGATGGGTCATGAACTCTCGCTTGCCAATGCCGCCGGGGTTACAACCAACTTCCTAATTATTGATTATAAAGGGCTTCGGTACTCCCGGTCAACGGTATTGTCCGATGTGGCCACAAAAGCCGGGTTAGAGTGGTAAGTAACGCTATGCAAACGAGAATCAGCACGGCTGCGGAGATCCTCGAAGAGAAAATACGGACCCGCACGGCGCGTGTCGGAATCATCGGCTTGGGTTATGTGGGCCTCCCGCTCGCGGTCGAGTTCGCTAAAGCGGGCTTCCAAGTGATCGGAATCGATGTGCAAGCCGGGAAGGTTGCCAAACTGAACGCCGGCGAATCCTATGTGCAAGACGTCCCCACCGAGGTCTTGCGCCCCCTGGTGGAGCGGGGAATGCTTCGCGCCACCACGGATTTCTCGGTGGTGGCGGAGTTGGACACTATCAACATTGCCGTTCCCACTCCGCTCCGCAAGACCAAGGATCCCGACATGAGCTACATCGTGTCGGCCTGCCAAGAAATCGCCAAATATTTCGGACCGGGCAAATTGGTGATCCTCGAATCTACTACTTATCCCGGCACCACCGACGAATTGGTTCTGCCCATGCTGGAGCGGCCTGAATTGAAAGCCGGCGAGGATTTCTTCTTATGCTTTTCGCCCGAGCGCGTCGATCCGGGCAATCCGAAATACCAAACGGCGAACATCCCCAAGGTAGTCGGCGGAATCACGCCGGCGTGCACTAAAATCGGCGCGCTGTTTTACTCGCAGGCGCTCCAGCACGTGGTGCCGGTCAGCTCCACCAGCGTGGCCGAAATGGTGAAGCTGCTCGAGAACACTTTCCGCATGATCAATATCGGCCTGGTGAACGAAATGGCGCTGATGTGCGATCGCATGGGCATAAACGTCTGGGAGGTGATCGACGCCGCCGCCACCAAGCCGTTCGGTTTCATGCCGTTTTATCCGGGACCCGGCCTGGGCGGTCACTGCATACCCATCGATCCGTTCTACCTGTCCTGGAAAACCAAGCAGGCCGGCATCGAAGCGCGCTTCATTGAGCTAGCCGGATACATCAACGGCCAAATGCCGCACTTCGTGCTGGACAAGATCCAGAACGCGCTGAACGATCATTCGAAGCCCCTCAAAGGCTCGCACGTTCACATCCTGGGCGTGGCTTACAAGCGCGATATCGATGACGTGCGCGAATCGCCGGCGCTCGACATCATCCTGCTGCTGGAGCGGCGCGGCGCGCGCGTCACTTACAGCGATCCGTTCGTTCCCAGCGTCCGCTTGGACGGTCATGAATTGCTCGCCGAAGACCCCGCGGACATGACCGCTCGGGCCGATTGCGTCGTCATCGTGACCGATCACGCCAGCTTCGACTATCCGGCGCTGGTCGCCGACGCCCGCCTCATCGTCGATACTCGCAACGCGCTTAAGAAATATCCATCCGAGAAGGTGGTGCGCCTGTAGCTCGCCGCGCACGCCCAGCATGTTAGCATCGGTGAGATGAGGGTGCCGGTTTGCTCGACTTTCTGAAGCCGCCCGTCGCCGCTTTCAACGATTTCTTTATCCTGGCCGGACGGGCACTCCGCAACGTCTTCCGCGCTCCTCACTACACCGACGACATCGCGCTCCAGATGGACATCATCGGCGTAGGCAGCCTCCCCATCGTCATCCTGACGGGATTCTTCAGCGGCCTGGTGATCACGATGCAAATGTCGCGCGCCCTGGCCCAATACGGCGCCACCGACCAGGTGGGCCAGATCGTCGCCATCACGCTGGTGCGTGAACTTGGGCCAGTGCTCACCGCGCTCCTGGTAGCCGGACGGAATGCTTCCGGCATCGCCAGCGAACTGGGCTCCATGAAAGTCACCGAGCAAATCGACGCCATGCGCGCGCTCGGCACCGATCCGATCCAGAAACTGGTGACACCCCGCATGATCGCGACCTGCGTCATGCTGCCGATGCTCACCATCATCGCGGATTTCGTCGGCGTCTGCGGCGGTTATATCATCGCCTATCTCTCACTCGGCCTCCCGACCTCTCAGTACTGGACCAGCGCCTATAAAGCGCTCGAGTACAACGACATCGTGCAAGGCCTGCTCAAGCCTTTCGTATTCGCTTTCATCATCTCCCTGGTCGGCTGCTTCTGTGGACTCCGCACCGTCGGCGGCACGCAGGGCGTGGGCCGCTCCACCACCGAAGCGGTCGTTGTGGCGTCGGTCTGGATATTCGTCATCACTTCTCTGCTGACGCGCATCTTCGTCAACCTCCACTGATGACTCAAGCCGCTCCACCCACCGCCAGTCTCCTGCGTTTCGAAAATGTGGAAGTGTCTTTCGACGAAGTTCCGGCGCTCGAATGCATGTCTTTCCAGATGTCCGCCGGCGAAACGCGCGTGGTGCTGGGCGCCGCGGGCAGCGGAAAGACCGTGCTGCTCAAAACCGCCCTGGGCCTCATCCGGCCGGATGCCGGACACGTCTACCTGCTCGGCCAGGACATCACTAATCTCGACGAGCGCCATCTTATCGATATCCGCAGCGGCGTCGGCGTTTTATTTCAGGAAGGCGGCCTGTTCGATTCCTTCACCGTGGCCGAAAACGTCGCCTATCCTTTGCTCAACGGAAAGACCCACACCGTCCCGGCCTCCGACGTGGACACTCACGTGGCGGAAGCGCTGAGGTTCGTCGAACTCGAGCACACCTTGGAAAAATTTCCGAGCGAGCTGTCGGGCGGCATGCGCCGGCGCGTGGGAATCGCGCGCGCCGTGGTTACCGACCCACCGCTGGTGCTCTATGACTCGCCGACCGCGGGACTCGACCCCATCACCGCCACTACCATCATGGCCCTGATCGCCAAGGAACGCGATACGCAGAACACCGCCAACTTAATCGTGACCCAGCGCTATCAGGACGGGCAACTCATGGCCAATTTTCGATACAATCGCATGCGTGGGGAGCTTGAGCCGGTTTCCGGCAACGGAGGCGCGATCAAGGACGGCTCAAACCCGACTCGCACTATCTTTATGGTCATG
>JBEKHQ010000445.1:0-4041 GCA_050012195.1 Bryobacteraceae bacterium
CTTGTTTTGATCGATGAGCTCGAGCGGGCCGATTCGGCGCCATGCTGAATGGGTGCTGGTGTGCCACGCAACGTACTCATGCGCGAAGCCGGTTTCCGTGAATATCCACATGTCGGTAATTGCGGTAGGCAGCTGTGGCGCCTCAGGCGGCGGCTCAGAGTCAAGGAGCGCCCTCCAGGGCAGATAGTTGGTTGGATCAACATAGACGACCAGGTGCCCCTGGTTCGCGTTAGCTGCGGCCAATTTCTTGCGATTGTTGTCAGCCTCCCGCAAGGCCGCCTCGACTACGGTATGGGCTCTCACGCGGCCACCTCCTCCGCGAAGGTCAATCAGTATGTACCCTGGGTCTTTCCAGCGCATGACCGAACCGCTATACACGCGGAGATCGCGAAATATTCGTCCAACGCTCGGTCTACGCCAATCGATCGGGCCAAAAAACCTTTCGATGCGACCAGCCTCGATGGCAGCGAGGTACTCGTCAGCCTTGGATCCAATCGCCTTGATGTCCGCCCCTGGTTCTGTTTGTATCCACCAATCCTTCTTGGATAGTTTAGTCTTGGCTGCCCCATTCCTTCGAATTCGGCTGTTGGTGTGTTTCGCTTCTTCATCCAACGAAACCGTCACTTCCACTGCGGCGACGATATGGTCGTTCGAGTCCAGTAGGTCGAAATCATGCGTCCGCGGAGGCTGCGGTTGGATTTTTTCCATGCGAGTGCCAAGGCAAAAGGTCTCGATAAGGCGTGACGCAACCGCCTCGGCATGGTCCTGCACCTTGATTGGCGGCTTCTTCTTCATATCTTGATTGTCCAGCGCCAGAAGAGAGCCCGCAAGCTGTGACGAAAAGCTCACTGATACCTAGTGGTCAGATCAAATCGAGGTCGTCTCGACAATATTCTGCGTGATCTCCCGCGCGGCCAATCGGCCACGCGTCGTGGCGGGTAGAATTCCCGGCACGATACTGCACCTGCTCGAGGGGCGCTTCCACAAGCCTCATGCTAAGTTAGGTTTTGACAAAAACTAGAGTCGCCGTGGTTGGGGCTGGGGTCTTTGGCCGGCATCATTTGCGGATTCTCGGCCGGTCTGACGCGGTCGAACTCGCCGGAGTGGTGGACATCGATGCCGACCGCGCCGCGGCCGCTGCTTCCACTTACGGGTGCCCAGCCTTCGCCTCGGTCGACCAACTTACCGGCGGAATCGACGCCGCCATCGTTGCAGTCCCCACCTCCGCGCATGCCGATGTTGGATGCGCGCTGCTCGACGCCGGCGTCGACGTGCTGGTGGAAAAACCGATCGCGGCCGACGTTGCGTCGGGCCGGCGTCTGGTGGATGCCGCGGCGCGGCGCGGACGCATCTTGCAAGTCGGGCATCTGGAGCGCTTCAATCCGGCCGTCATGGCGCTCAAGAAGATCGTGAACATTCCCCTGTTCTTCGAGATTCATCGCCTGAGCTTGCCCGGTCCCCGCAGCCTGGACGTGGATGTCGTGCTCGATCTGATGATCCACGATTTGGACATCGTTCTCGATCTGGTGGGCGAGATGCCGGAGGAAATTCGCGCTGCCGGGCTGTCCGTTCTTTCCGATAAAATCGACATCGCGAGCGTACGACTGGCCTTTCCCGGCGGATGCGTCGCCAATCTGACCGCGAGCCGCGTGTCCACGGATCGAGTCCGCAAACTGCGGCTCTTCCAGCCGCACCAATACATCTCGCTCGACTACCAAAAGCAGGACGTAGCCGCGTTTACCGTTTCGGGCAACCAGCAGATCGGATTTCAGCCGCTCCCCGTGGCCAAGGACGAGCCGCTGCGATTGGAGATCGAAGCCTTCCTGGAATCGGTTCGCACTCGCAACCGGCCGCTAGTTCCAGGCGAAGAGGGACTGCGAGCGCTCGGTGCCGCGCGCGACATTATTGCTAAAATCGAAGTGCATTCGAAGTTAGTCGCGCAACGGATTCAATCGCTTACCTAGCAACTTCCGGCCAGCGTTGAGCGTCACTTAGCAAAGTCATCATGGGTTCTGAAGCCGATCCCGGCCCCTCGCTTTTATTGGACTGGCACGCGGCGATGACGCCGCCGCGCTGGATTCGGGCGGGCGTTGCGTCGCTCGCCGTGCACGCGGTCCTAATCGCCTTCGCGCTGATGCTCTTTAATCTAGACACGAGTCCGGTTCGTACCACCGAGATCGTCAGCGACTTTCGCCAGGTGACCCCGCTCTACCTGCCTCTTGAATTGACGCAAAAGGCGCCCAATCGCGGCAAGGTTGCGAAGGAAGTGAACGCGGAGGATCTGTTGCCGCGTCCGGCGTCCCAGGCGCGCCTGCCTCCCGCGCCCGCCGTGCGAAGCTTCCGGCCGCCGATTCCACAGAACCCAGAGCTTCCACAGCCGTCGACCCCCACTGTGACCGAGCCTCCGAAACTTGACGCGGCTCTTAACCCGCCCGCCTTGCCCGCGCCCGCCGGCATTCCGAAAGCTCCTCCGCCTCCGCAAATTCAACCCGTGGAGAAACCGAAGCTGGCGTTCGAGACTCCCGGCCAAAATGGGCCGGCGCCGGACACCAGCCCTGGTCATTCCAGGCTGACGCCGCCGAAGGCCACGGTGGACGAAGCAGTTCGTAGCCTCACCCGCTCGGGAGGCGCCGAAATCGAGCAACCACCGAACCTTGCCCCGTCGCCGCAACTGCCTCCCGCGCCCGGACAGCTCGGGAGTCCGCTGGAACTGCTCAGCGATCCGCAGGGCGCTGACTTCAAGCCTTACCTCGCGCGCATCCTAGCCATGGTTCGGCAAAATTGGCTCGCGATAATCCCGCAGAGTGCGCGGATGGGAGCGCGGGGAACGGTGGTACTGGAGTTCGCCATCGATCGAAATGGGCAGGTTCTGAAAGTGGTAATCGCCACGACGTCCGGATCTCAAGTGCTCGACAAAGCCGCGGTAGCCGCCATCAGCGCGTCGGTGCCTTTCCCGCCGCTGCCGCCCGACTACAGAGGGTTGTCGGCCCGGTTGCAGTTCGCGTTCAAATATAACTTTAGATGAGCTACTGCATCACCACCAGCGGCGAACGCGCGTAGCCGAACTTCCGCGCATGTTCGTCGATGACGCTCACCTGGCAAGTGTACTGGCCGGGCGGGATGTTGGCGAGAGGCATCTGGAATTCGAACGCGAGAGTGTTGGGGCGGCCCGACCGGGGCTTGGTCACGCGCAGCGGGGCGGATTCGAACGCCTTGGACTTGCCCCGGAACATCATCAGCTCGGCCGTCACGCTGGGTGAGGCTTCCAATCCCGGATCGTAAACCTCGAAGTAGACGTAGAGCTTCTGATCTTTCCGAAACACGCGCGTGATATCGGGTACCAGCTTTTGCCCGTTCTCGACCAGCGGATGGGCGTCCAGCAGCCTTTTGCTGGTCCCCGCCGTGCCGACGCTGGCAGACAGAGCTTCGCGCTGATTGCTCCAAACCACCGAACTCATGCGCACGGCCGACTGCTTGCTCAAATCCGGAATCGTGAACTTCATCTCGAAAGTTCCCATTTTGCCGTTCTGATTCTCGCGCGCCAGAAATTTCAAGGTGTAATCGCCCGGCGGCAACGTGACGCCCGTGTCGTATTCGATTTGACGGCGGCCGAGCTCAGACGCGTTCGCTTCGCTGAACTTGAGCTTGATTCCATCGCGAACGCCGCCGATCAATTTTCCACGCGGGTCGCGAATCTGGCCGATGAAATCGAGATCGGTGGTGTCTTTCCGCGAAAGGTCGATGGCGGAGCCGGAAATTCGGGCGGTGATGGGAACGAAATATTTGTCGCGATCCACGCGAAAGTAATCCACCTCCAGCGCCAGCGGAAGGTCGGTGAAAGGATCTCCCAGCGTGAGCGCATCCTCGAGCAGCCGCTCCCGATCGGTTGAGTTCATTTTGCCCCATACCTTCGACGCATAGTAGCCGGAGCGGTAATCGAGCTTCGCGGATTCGGGGAGCGACGCGACGCGCACGCTGATGCGCCGATATTTGCCGTCTTGAGCGGGGTTTTGGCTGTAGTAGCCGAGGATGTAGTAGCTG
>JBEKHQ010000446.1:0-4035 GCA_050012195.1 Bryobacteraceae bacterium
TTTCCTTCTCTACTTCGTTTGTATCGGCGCCGGTTATATTCTGATTCAAGTCGCGTTGATCCAGAAGTTCGTGTTGTTTCTCGGGCATCCCACGTATGCGTTAACGGTGATCATTTTTTCCATGCTGCTGTCGAGCGGCTTGGGAAGCTATCTGAGCGCCCGCTGGATGGGCCAAGCCGGCAATAGCCGCCTCCTGGCGACGCTGGTGGGAGTCGCGGCGACGGTCAGCGCATTAGCCTTGCTCGCGACGCCGCTGAACGAGGTAGGTGTGGGCTGGCCGCTCCCGGTGAAAATGTTGGTAACCGCGTGCGTGATCGCGCCCGCGGGCTTCCTGATGGGCATCCCGTTTCCCACCGGCTTGTCTCAGCTCGACTCGCGTTTCCCCCGCGCCGTGCGCTGGGCCTGGGCTCTGAATGCCGCGGCCAGCGTGCTCGGCTCCGCCGGCGCGATTTTCCTGGCAATCTACATCGGTCTCCGCGCCACCATGTTGGTCGGCGCGGCGCTCTACCTTGCGGCCGGGGCGGTGCAGTGGACGCAACGGAAAGCGATGCCGACTGCTCACGCCGGCGCCGAAGTTAGTTTATAGAGAGGATATTGGCGTCCTGTTTAAGCCAGTGCAACTGGACGGATCGGTGATCCGGTTGCCCCGCGAATCTTGAGCGGCGAGGCCACGAACAGGAATTCGTATATTCCCAGGCGCGAGAGCTCTTCCAGGTTCAACGCCTCGATGATGTGAATGCCGTTTTCCACCAGCAGGTGGACGTGCACGGGCATCTCGGGCGCCGGAACCCGCTCGAACGCGATGGTATCCGATCCAGCGGCGAAAATCCCGCGCTCGCTCAACCAGCGCGCTCCGTCGAGCTCCGGTCCCGGCCCCGCGGCTGCCGCGCCTTGGCCGCCTGTAATGTAGCGGGCTGCATCGTTCCAATAACGCGCCCAGCCTGTTCGCAACAGAACAACGTCGCCTTTTTCAATGTGCACTTTCTGGGCGGTGGCCGCCGCGGCGAGATGTTCCGAAGTAATCGAAAAGCCGGTGGGCAACGCGTCGTGACCAACATGCGCGGCGATGTCGAGCAGAACGCCTCGACGAAAAATGGGTTCGAGGGTGTCCACCGAATATTCCTGAATGCCGCCCGCTTCGCTCTGCCTGCATTTCACGTCGATGCCTTGGTACAGCTTGCCCCCGCACGAGAAGTGGGACAGCGCGTCAATATGCGTGCCCACATGAGTGCCCAGCGCGATCGCGTCGGCCGCCGAGCTCATTCCGCTCTCGGTCACGAAATCTCCGTGCTTCTTCGTCAGACTATACAGAAAGGGGGGATGCGTGGGGAAATGGGGCATTCCCACGAAATAGGGTTGGGCCAAATCGTAAACCTTGGACTTCCCAACCAACCCGAGCAGATCGTTCACCGGCGGCGGGCCTCCGCCTTGGTGGCCACTGCTTTCCGCTTACCGTTTCGGGTCCGATGCGTGGCCACCACCAGCGGTTCGGCGCGCGCCGCCCAACGGCCCAGTTGATACTGCCGCTGGTAGCCCGCGCTCATGTTCGTGATGGTCACGGTGACGGTTCCACTGGCGTCGCTCGAATATTTTTCCTCGATGTGCTGCTGGCGGGCGACGTCGGAATGAGCCACTTGCACTGCCTGCGCGTCGCTCAGAGCCGGGTCGAACGGGAACTGGATTTCGTCCCAGACCGTCACATCGCCGGCAGGCTCGCCGCTATCGGTCAAATGACTGCATTCCAGGTAGCGGAAGTGTCCGACATTGTGCACCGGATGGTAGCGTCTTCGAATGTCGTAGGACGGCTCGTCCGGGCCCGGCAGCGGAGCGCCCTTCGGGAAGAGGGGATCGAAAGTAACCCGCGTCCCGCCGTCGCCCTCGCGCCAAACTCCGAAATAACGCGTGAACTTCTCGGTTAAGACATAGCCGGCTTCCTGATCGGCCTGAATGGCCAAGCCGATGGCCGTCGCCGAGCGGGCGTGCAGCGAGCGGCGAGCGCGTCGCCCGAACCTCTCGCGCAGCACGCGGTTCACGATCGGCAATTCGCTTCCCCCGCCGGTGACATACAGCGCTTCGATTTCGCCATCCGAGTTCGTTTGAAGCAGGTCGGCCACTACCTGTAAGGTCTCTTCGAGCAGCGGGCGGCAACGCTCGTAATAGTCAGCCACCGGAACCGTCACCGCGTCCCATCCTTCGCGCACGCTGTCCAGATCGAGCACGATCTTGCGCGAATTCGGGTGCAGCATTTCCTTCTTCAGACGGCACTCCTCCAGCAGGCGAAAATGCTCGGCCTGCGAAAGGTCGTCCCGGAGATCGTCGCTCAAGGCCATGTCGGCGAGAATTTCGTCGAAATCGTCGCCGCCCAAGGTTGCGATGCCTTCGGTGGCCAGCACCCTATGGCTCTTTTCTCCCACTTCCACCAGCGATGCGTCGAAAGTGCCGCCACCCAGATCGTAAACCAGGAGTAAACCGTTAATTTTGGTCTGATGCGCGTACTCGATGCTAGCGGCCGATGGTTCGTTCAACAATCCAACGACGCTGCAGCCGGCGGCGCGGAACGCTTCCACCGTGAGAAAGCGCTGGTTGCTATTGGCGTTGGCCGGTACGCCTAACATGATCTCCAGCGTTTCCCGAGGCAGCAACGCGCGCAATGCCCCGGCCATTTCCCGGAGCACCACCATCAGGGGAACCTCCTGATCGTCTAACTGAACGATCGTGTTCGGCCCCGCGTCCGAAAGCAGGCGTTTCAATGATCGAACCATGGTCCAATCGGGATATTGTTGGCAGGCCCACGCCTGCCAGCCGTACAAACGCTTGGTCCCCTGGACCGCCACCAGGGAAGGAAAGAAGTCCACCGCGGCGCCGTCCGGATGCTCAAAAGGGAGGATCGGGTAGTTCCCCCGATCCACCGCGGCGACCACGGTGCGAGTAGTGCCGAAATCAATTCCTAGTCTTCTCACGCGCGCGATCTCAAGGCGATTGTAGCGCATCTGTCATTGTGGGACACTGATGGACGCGCGAGGTAAGGAGCGCCGAGCCGCACCGCCATGGTCGAAAATTTCTACGGTAACGCCGCGTCCGCCCGAACTCTTCTCGCGATGAGCGGGAAAGAGCGCCTTCCCCAAACCATCTTGCTGGCCGGTCCGGAGGGAGTTGGTAAAGCTACGTTGGCGCGACGCTTCGCGGGCCGGCTATTGGGCGGCGCGGACAAGATCGAGCTCGACGACCTCAGCCTGGAACCGAACGCCGCGGTGATTGCCGACCGCGAAAAGTGGCCCGCGGACAAACGCAATGAAGACCCGCTGCTTTTTGCGACCCATCCGGATTTCATCACCTTTGCGCCCGACGGGCCTCTGCGGCAGATCACCATCGAGCAAATGCGCCTGCTGAAGGAGCGCGCGCAGTTCAAGCCATTGCACCGGGAACGCCGGGTTTTTCTGATCGATCACATCGATCGCGCCAACGAGCAGGCCGCCAATTCGCTGCTCAAGATTCTGGAAGAGCCTCCGCCGCATTTGATCCTGGTTCTCACCGCGGAGAATATCTTCGATTTGCTGCCGACCATCCGTTCGCGCGTGGTTTCGTTTCATTTAAGCCGGCTGTCCAACGACGAGATGCGCGCGTTCGTCTCTTCCCGCGGTCTTGCGAACGTTGAGCGGCGCATCGTGCTGTCGGCCGGGAGCCCCGGCTTGGCGGTTTCGATGGATCTGGAAACTTACGATCAGCGCCGCTCGGCGATGCTGAAGTTGCTCGAAGTCGCGGCCGGTCGCGCGCCTTTCGCCGAGTGGGCGAAACACGCCGAGGCCATCGCTCCGCGCAAGCAGGAAAAACTCGAGCTTTTTCTGGCCGTGCTCTACGTTCTGCTCGAGGATCTGCTGGCGCTCACTCTAGGAGCCGGCGATATTCGAAATAGCGACATCCGACGGGATCTGGAAAAACTGGCCGCCGGCTTGTCCTTCCATTGGATTCGTATTGCGGTAAAAAAAACGGACGATCTCTCGGAGTTAGTAAAGCGCAACATTCAAAAAACCATCG
>JBEKHQ010000447.1:0-4031 GCA_050012195.1 Bryobacteraceae bacterium
AGGCGGCCCATGATGACGTTCTCCTTCAGGCCGCGCAGGTAATCCACCTTGCCGTTGATGGCGGCTTCGGTGAGCACGCGGGTGGTCTCCTGGAAGGAGGCCGCCGAGATGAACGAATCGGTGGAAAGCGACGCCTTGGTGATACCGAGCAGCACCGCGCGGCCCTTGGCGGGACGCCCGCCGGACTCGACCGTGAGCTGGTTGATGGCGCGGAAGCGGAATTTATCCACCACTTCTTCGGGCAAAAATTCCGTATCGCCGATATCTTCGACCTTCACCCAGCGCATCATCTGGCGGACGACCACTTCCAGGTGCTTGTCGTTGATGTTGACGCCCTGCAACCGGTAGACTTCCTGGATCTCGTTGACCAGATACTTCTGCAATTCCTTCTCGCCGAGCACATCCAGGATGTCGTGCGGGTTGCGGGGACCGTCCATGAGGGGGTCGCCGGCTTTCACCTTCTCGCCCTCCTGTACGTTGATATGGACGCCGCGCGGCAGCGAGTATTCGCGCTGCTCGCCATCCTCGCCGACCACGTAGATTTTGCGTTGACCCTTGGTGACTTCGCCGTACCGCACCGCGCCGTTGATTTCGGCCATGATGGCCGTCTCGCGCGGCTTGCGGGCTTCGAACAACTCGACCACGCGCGGCAGACCGCCGGTGATGTCCTTGGTCTTGGTGGTTTCGCGCGGGATCTTGGCCAGCACGTCGCCCGCGTGGACTTCCTCTCCGTCGCGCGCCATCAAGTGGGCGTGGGTCGGCATCAGGTACTTCTTGGCTTCCGACTTGCTGCCTTGCGCGGAATCGGGCCGCACAATGACCATGGGCTGGCGCTTCTCGTCGGGCGAATCGACCACCACGAGCTGGCTCATGCCGGTGACTTCATCCAACTGTTCCTGCATGGTCATGCCTTCCAGCAGGTCTTTGAAGTGCACCGTACCGGTGACTTCGGTCAGGATGGAGAAGGTGTAGGGATCCCACTCCAGCAGGATCTGGTTGGCCTTGATGGGACCGCCGTCTTCCACCATGATCTTGGCGCCGTATACCATCTGATAGCGCTCTTTCTCGCGGCCCTTGTCATCGACCACTGCCATGATACCGTTGCGGTTCATGGCGATCAACTCGCCGGTCTTGCTGCGCACGGATTGCACGCCGATGTAGCGGGCGAAGCCGTCGGACTTGGCGTCCTGCGTGGATTGTTCGGAAATACGGGAGGCCGTTCCGCCGATGTGGAAGGTACGCATGGTGAGCTGGGTGCCAGGCTCGCCGATGGACTGCGCGGCGATGACGCCGACAGCTTCGCCCCGCTCCACCAACCGTCCGGAGGCGAGGTTGCGGCCGTAGCACATGACGCAGACGCCGCGTTTCGATTCGCAAGTGAGCACCGAGCGGATCTTGACGCGCTCGATGCCGGCAGCCTGAATGGCGGCGGCCAGGTCTTCGGTGATCTCCTGGTTCACGGCCACGATCACGTTGCCTTCGTAGTCTTTCTGGTCTTCGAGCACCACACGGCCGACGATACGGTCGCGCAACGGCTCGATGATTTCGCCGGATTCGATGATGGGCTCGACGTAAATGCCCTCGGTGGTGCCGCAATCGGTTTCGGCCACGATGACGTCCTGGGAGACGTCCACCAGGCGGCGCGTGAGGTAGCCGGAATCGGCGGTCTTCAGAGCGGTATCGGCCAAACCCTTGCGGGCGCCGTGCGTGGAGATGAAGTACTGCAGCACGTTGAGGCCTTCGCGGAAGTTGGCGGTGATGGGGGTCTCGATGATTTCGCCGGAGGGCTTGGCCATCAAACCGCGCATACCGGAAAGCTGGCGGATCTGCTGTTTGGAACCGCGCGCGCCGGAGTCGGCCATGATGTAAATCGGGTTGAGGTAACGGCCGGTACGGTCGTCCTCTTCCATGGCCTGGAACATTTCGTCGGAAACCTTTTCGGTCACCTTCGACCAGATTTCGATGATCTTGTTATAGCGCTCGCCGTGAGTGATGGCGCCGTCCTGATACTGGTTCTCGACGGCCACGACATCCTTTTCGGCCTCGCGCACGAGGCCCGCTTTTTCCGAAGGCACAACCATGTCGTCGATGCCGATGGAGATACCGGCGCGGGTAGCGTAGAGGAAGCCCAGAGACTTGACCTGGTCGAGCATCTGAACGGTGACCACCAACCCGAACTTCAGGTAGCAATACTGTACAAGCTGGGCCAAGCCCTTCTTCTTTAGGAGGCCGTTGATGAAAGGCATGTCTACCGGCAGTTGATCGTTGAGGATCACGCGGCCGACGGTGGTTTCCATGTACTGCTTCACGAACTCGATGGGCTCGGTGTGCAGCATGTTCTGGTTATCGAAAGCGTGCACCAGATCGATGACCTTGCCGGTGTAGCGCAGCTTGATGGGAGTGAGAGTTTCGACCTCGCCCATTTCGAGCGCGATGAGCACATCTTCGACGGAGGCAAAAGTACGGCCTTCGCCCTTAGTGCCGGGACGGGCTTTGGTGAGGTAGTAGCAACCCAGCACCATGTCCTGAGTAGGCACGGCAATGGGTCCGCCATGGGCCGGCGACAGGATGTTATTGGAAGACAGCATCAGCGTGGAAGCTTCGATCTGGGCTTCCGGAGACAACGGGATGTGGACGGCCATCTGGTCGCCGTCGAAATCCGCGTTGAAGGCGGTACACACCAGCGGATGGATCTTGATGGCCTTGCCTTCCACCAGGACCGGCTCGAAGGCCTGGATGCCGAGACGGTGCAGCGTGGGAGCGCGGTTCAGCAGGATGGGGTGATCCTTGATGACTTCTTCGAGGATGTCCCAAACCACGGGGTCCTGCTGCTCGACGAGTTCCTTGGCTTGCTTGATGGTGGTGCAGTGGCCACGCTGTTCGAGGCGGTGATAGATGAAAGGCTTGAACAGCTCGAGCGCCATTTTCTTGGGCAGACCGCACTGGTTGAGCTTGAGCTCGGGGCCGACGACGATGACGGAACGGCCGGAATAATCTACGCGCTTACCGAGCAGATTCTGACGGAAGCGGCCCTGTTTGCCCTTCAGGGTATCGGAGAGCGATTTCAGGGGGCGGTTGTTAGCGCCGCGCAGCACGCGGCCGCGGCGGCCGTTATCGAACAGCGCATCCACAGCTTCCTGCAGCATGCGCTTTTCATTGCGCACGATCACGTCGGGCGCGTGCAGCTCGATCAGCTTTTTCAGGCGGTTGTTGCGGTTGATGACGCGGCGGTACAGATCGTTGAGATCGGACGTGGCGAAGCGGCCGCCATCGAGCGGCACCAACGGGCGCAACTCCGGCGGAATGACCGGAATCACATCGAGAATCATCCATTCGGGCTTATTGCCGGACTTGCGGAAAGACTCCACCACCCGCAGGCGCTTGGCGAATTTCAGCTTCTTCTGCTGGGAAGTTTCCGTCTTCATCTTCGTGCGAATGTCTTCGCTGAGGAATTCGACGTCCACTTTCTTGAGCAGCTCTTTGATGCCTTCGGCGCCCATCATGGCGACGAACTTACCGGGAAACTCCTGGTCAAGCTGGCGCTTGCGCTCGTCGGTGATGACTTCGCCCTTGCTGAGCTCGGGCACTTCACCGGGGTCGACGACCACGAACGCTTCGAAATACAGTACGCGTTCCAGTTCGCGCAGGGTGATATCCAGCAGGTGGCCGATGCGGCTGGGCAGGCCCTTGAAGAACCAGACATGCGAGCAGGGGCTGGCCAGCTCGATGTGGCCCAGGCGCTCGCGGCGAACGCGGGCAAGCGTCACTTCCACGCCGCACTTATCGCAGATGACGCCGCGATGCTTCATGCGTTTGTACTTGCCGCACAAGCATTCCCAATCCTGGGTAGGCCCGAAGATGCGCGCGCAGAACAGACCGTCGCGCTCCGGCTTGAAGGTCCGGTAGTTAATGGTCTCCGGCTTGGTAACTTCCCCGTGGGACCAGCTCCGGATCTTTTCGGGAGACGCCAGACTGATCCGGATGGAATCGAAATCGGCGATCAAGTTTGCGCGATCGTAGGGTGAAGATCT
>JBEKHQ010000448.1:0-4029 GCA_050012195.1 Bryobacteraceae bacterium
AAAAAGCAGATCATCCTAGGAGTGATCACGGGACTCTTGATGTTCGCTGGGTCCGTGCAGGCGATATTTCTTGGGGGCGCACCGCGACCGCTTGCATGGTTACTAATGGGGCCAGGACTTCTTGGGGGCCCGCTCTTGATTTGGTTAGTGTGGCGCGGGTGCAGAAAACCGAAAGTGTCAAAGTAGCCGCTACCGATTCCGCTAGTGCGCGCAACTCGAGGCTTCGCGCGCTTCCAAATACGCTTCCAGATCGCGGAGGCCCGCCGGAGAACCGATCTCGTAAAACCGCTCGGTCACTCGGAAGCCGGCCAATTGGCCTTGCACGCTAAGCTCGTGAAACAGGTCCGCCAAGTCGAATGTCTCGGCGGCGATGCGCTCTAAGAGGTCGCGGCGGATAACCGAGAGGCCGTAGTCGATGTATTGCATCCCGTCGCCGCCCCGCTTGTCGTACAAGACCACGCGGCCTTCTTCGTAGACGGCGTTGCTGCGATCCCAGCGGCCTTCATTGCGGAGCACGGTCATGAGCGCCGGCTTGCCGCCTTGAAGGAACGCGTTCCAGACGGGAGCGAAAACCACCGGCAGGAAGGAATCGCCGTAGATCACGAGAAACGATTCCTGAAGGACGCCTTGCTGGAGCGCGAGCCGCAGCGCGCCGCCGGTGCCGCGCAGCTTGTCGCCCTCATCGACATAGCGGATCCAAGGAACCGGGGGCGGTTCCGAATCCCAATATCGCCGAATCAGATGACCCTGATGCCCGATCGAATACACGACCTCGGTAACGCCCTGGGCGGCCAGCCAGTGCAACTGATGATATGCGAAAGGACGTCCGCGCACGGGGAGCAATGTTTTCGGACAATGGTCGGTCAGCGGACGCATGCGCGTTCCGAGTCCACCCGCGAGAATTACGCATTGCATCGCGCTACTCCCGGGCCATCAGCTTCGAACCTTCGTGATCGAAGGCGAAGCGAACCTCGCGCAAGCCTTCCTGGCTCATCGCGCGCCGCAGCGCGTCGCGGTCATCGGCGTAGAACAACAGGAAACCTCCGCCGCCCGCTCCTACCAGCTTTCCACCGATGGCGCCGTTCTCGCGGCCGATGTCGTACCAGCGATTGATGCCTTCGTTAGTGGTACCCGGCGACCGTTCCTTCTTGCGCAGCCAATGCTCATGCATCAGCTCGCCGAAGCGCCGGGTATTGCCCTGCTCGAGCGCCAGCTTGATGCACAGCCCGAGCTGCTTGGTGAAGTGCAGATTATCGAGCATCTCGGAATCGCCCGACTGCGAGCGGATTTTCTGATCGTCCAGCACCACCGAAGCGTTGCGCGAGTATCCGGTGAAGAACATCAGCAGGTGTTCTTCCAGATCGTAGAGCGTGCTATTGCTGATATTGAGAGGACTGACGTTCACTCGTCCGTCCTCCAGGAATTCGAAGCAGGCCAAGCCGCCGTAGGCCGCGATGTATTGGTCTTGTTTTCCGACCGAATTCTGTAAAATGTCGATCTCGATTTTGCAGGCTTCTTCCGCGACCACGCCCGGGTCGACATACTTGCGCTTCAGCGCGTGCACGGCGCGCAGCAATCCCACCGTGAAAGCTCCCGACGATCCCAGGCCCGTGCCGGCCGGAATATCGGCCATGCTGACTATTTCGATAGGCGGGGGCACTTCATGCAAACGCAGCACCTCCCGGATTAGGGAGTGCCGGATGTCGTCAATCTGGAAGGCGTGCTCGAGCGAGGAGTACTTCAGGAAGTAGCCGCCGCTAAAAGTCTCGTTGATGCCGACGTAGATGTGCTTGTTGATGGCGGCCGCGATCACGAAGCCGCCAAACCCTTCGTAATAGGAAGGCAGGTCTGTGCCACCGCCGCCGATCGAGATGCGGAGTGGAGTGCGTGTAATAATCATGCCGGCAACTGCGTCCAACCCATTGATCGGCAAGGTGAAGGTAAGTCTATAGGCCGGCGGTTCCCGCCCTGGGAGAATGAAGAATCAGCATGCGATTTCCACGATCGAGCGGCATCCTGCTGCATCCCACCTCGCTTCCGGGCCGCTACGGTATCGGCGATCTAGGGCCGGAAGCTTATCGCTTCGTCGATTTCCTGTCGGAGACGGGCCAATCGCTGTGGCAGGTTCTGCCGCTCGGTCCTACCGGATTCGGCGATTCGCCTTACCAGTGCTTCTCGTCGATGGCCGGCAATCCATTGCTGATCAGTCCGGAACGGCTGGGGGAAGCGGGGTGGCTCTCGCAGTCGGATCTGGCGAGCGCTCCGAGTTTTCCCGAAGAGCAGGTCGATTTCGCGAGCGTGATCCCGTGGAAGACTGCGTTGCTCGAATCCGCGGCGCGCGGGTTTCTCGAGTGCGCTTCGGCTCGAGATCGCGCGGACTTCGAAACGTTCTGCCACTCCAATCGGAGTTGGCTGGACGATTTCGCGTTGTTCGTAGCGCTCAAGCGCGAGCATGACGGCGCTATGTGGAACCGCTGGGAAACCCCCATCCGCCAGCGAGAGCCCGGCGCGTTGGACGCTTGGCGCGATAAGCTCGCCGGACCAATTGCCGTCCAGAAATTCCTGCAGTTCGCCTTCTTCATCGAGTGGCGCGAGTTGCGCGAGTACGCGCGTAAACTAGGCGTTCGCGTCATGGGCGACTTGCCTATCTACGTGGCGCACGATAGCTCAGACGTGTGGGCGAATCCAAGGTACTTTGAGCTCAGCCCGGCGGGCGATGCCGCGGCCGTCTCGGGCGTTCCGCCGGATTATTTCAGCTCCACGGGGCAGCTTTGGGGCAATCCGATCTATCGTTGGGACGCGCTGGCCGGCGACGGTTTCAGATGGTGGCTGGATCGGCTTCGCGCCGCGCTCGACATGTTCGATCTGTTGCGCCTCGATCATTTTCGTGGATTCGAGGCGTATTGGGAAGTTCCGGGAACCGAGGAAACGGCGGTGAACGGGCGCTGGGTGAAGGGGCCCGGAGCGGCGCTGTTTGAGGCGGCTCGCAACGCGCTGGGCGAACTGCCGCTGGTCGCGGAAAATCTCGGAGTGATCACTCCGGAAGTGGAAGCGCTTCGGGCCGAGTTCGGTTTCCCTGGAATGTCGGTACTCCAATTCGCTTTCGGCAGCGATCCGCAGGCGCCTACTTTTCTGCCGCACAACTACCCGCGCGAAGTGGTGGCTTATTCGGGCACGCACGATTGCGACACGACCGTCGGCTGGTGGTCGAGTCGCGGCCGAGGCGAGAGCACGCGCTCTGAAGAAGACATCAACCGTGAACGCGACCTCGCGCGGCGCTACCTCAACACGGATGGAAGCGAAATCCATTGGGTGTTCATTCGCGCGCTGCTGGCTTCGGTGGCCGATACGGTTTTGATCCCGATGCAGGATCTTCTTGGATTGGGAACCGAGGCGCGCATGAATCAACCGGCCACGCTCGGCGGCAACTGGCGCTGGCGTTATCGCGTGGAGATGGTGACTCCGGAAATCCGCCGGCGGCTAAAGGAGCTTACGCGCTTGTACGATCGCTGATAGTATGATCGGAGCGGTATGCGCTATCAAATTGGACGCCGCGATTTTTGCCGAGCCGCGGCGATGATCCTGCCGACTTGGTCTATGAAAACTTTTGCCGCACAAACTTCCGCGAAAGCGCTGGTCTTCGATACCTTCGGCACGGTTGTGGATTGGCGCGGTTCCATCATCGCGGAGGGCACTGTTTGGGGCAAGGCTCGGGGGATCGACGTAGACTGGGGCAAGTTCGCGGATCGCTGGCGCAGCGGCTACGGTCCTTCCATGAACAAGGTTCGCAGCGGCGAACTTCCCTGGACCAAGCTGGACGCGCTGCACCGCATGCTGCTAGAAGACCTGCTCAAGGAATTCGGGATCGCCGGGCTCAGCGAAGAAGATAAGGAGCACTGGAACCGCGTCTGGCACCGGCTGAAACCTTGGCCCGATTCGGTCACCGGACTGACTCGCTTGAGGCAGAAATACATTATCGCTCCGCTTTCGAACGGCAATGTTTCGCTGCTGCTGGACATGGCCAAGAAC
>JBEKHQ010000449.1:0-4025 GCA_050012195.1 Bryobacteraceae bacterium
GCCGCACGGCATGTAAAGGTGGTGCTGACAGGCGACGGCGGCGACGAACTTTTCGCGGGCTACCAGAGCCTGCTGGATATCGAGCGTCGGCGCAATCTGGATCGGATGCCCCAGGCCGTGCGCAGGGCCGTCTCGCGGCTTGCCGATCTGCTTCCGTATTCGGCTTACGGCAAAAACTACTTGCGAATGATTAGCCGTCCGACGGCCCTCGATCGGTATTTCGAAAGCGGGTCGCCGCATTTCCTGCTGGATCGTTTGCTGACCAAGGAATGGATGCCCCCGGGAGACGCCGGATTCCTGGCTCGAACCATGGCGCATTGCCTGCTTCCGAATGGGGCCGACGCACTGACGCAAGCATTGTATTTCGAATCCACGGCGAAGCTTACCGGCGACATTTTGGTCAAGGTGGATCGCATGTCCATGGCGAACTCGCTCGAAGTCCGGTGCCCGTTGCTCGATCACGAGCTGGCCGAATTCGCGGCCACGCTCCCGCACGCCTGGAAAATGAAAAACAACCGAGGAAAGGACATCTTCATCCAAGCGCTGGGCGATCGGTTGCCAAGCGAGTTGCTCAACCAGCCGAAACGCGGGTTCGGAGTTCCGCTGGCGGCCTGGTTCCGTGGTCCGCTCCGAACGTTCTTGTGGGATCATCTCACCAGCGACAGCTTCCTCAATCGCGGAATCGTGTCTCGGACGTTCGTGCGAACTCTGCTCGCCGAACACGACCGAGGGCGCCGCAACAATTATCACTATCTGTGGAACCTGCTCATGCTAGACCTGTGGTTTCGCGAATCTCAACGGTCTTTTCAAACTACGTGTTAGCGCAACTCGTTTTCTGGACGGCCGTGTCGGTCCCGGTATACGCCTACATCGGTTATCCGTTGCTCTTGGTCGCGCTGCGGCGCGTGATCCATCGCGAGGTAAAGAAGCGGCCAATTCAACCGTTCGTAAGTTTGCTGATACCGGCCTATAACGAAGCCGGCGTGATCGTGCGCAAGATCGAAAACACGCTCGCGCTCGACTATCCGGCCGATTGTTTGGAAATCGTGATCGCGTCCGACGGATCGAGCGATCGAACCGCGGCCCTTGCTCAAGAGTTCGCGACGCCGGGGCGGGTACGCGTGCTCGCGTTCCCGGAAAACCGCGGCAAGATCGCGTCGCTCAACGCCTGCATGCCGGAATTGCGAGGGGAGATCGTGGTTTTCTCCGACGCCGCCGCGATACTTCAGCCGGATGCTCTGCGGCGTCTAGTGGAAAACTTTGCGGACCCGGAGGTGGGCGCGGCCAGCGGCGTTTACAAGATCGTCAAAGCGGACGAAGTGAACATCGGGCCGTCGGAGGATTTCTACTGGAAGTACGAAGCCTACCTGAAGCGCCAAGAATCGCAGTTGGCGTCGACCTTGGGCGGCCACGGTCACTTGCACGCCATTCGACGGGCGCTTTATCCTTACCCTCCCGCGGGCACCATCAACGACGATTACGTGATTCCGGTGTCGGTACTCGCGAAAGGCTACCGCGCCGTTTACGAACCCGCCGCGGTGGTGTACGAGGAGGCGCGGGAAATGACCGGATTCGGCCGCCGCATTCGGATCATGGCCGGAAACATCCAGCAGCTAGGCGAGATCGGCGGACTGCTTTTTCCGCCCCGTCCGCTGGAGTTGCTGTTCTTCGTCTCGCACAAGCTCTTCCGGCTGTTGGTACCTTTTGCGATGCTTGCCGCCCTGGCCGCCGACGTCTGCCTGCTGCCGTCGGCGCCGTATTCCGCGCTCCTGGCGGTGCAGATTATGTTTTATGTTTTGGCGGGTTGCGGCGTGCTGTGGCGGCTCCGGCCCCGGATACTGATGCTGCCGTTCTATTTTTCGATGATCAATGCGGCGACGTTCTTCGGGCTGTATCATGCCTTGACGCATCGGCGCGGGCTGGCGTGGAAGTAATGAGCCGAAAAATCCAATGAGAAGTTTACAGGCCGGCTTACACTCCGTGACATGCCCTCTCGAGGCATCATTTCGGTGGATGTCGAGGACTACTTCCAGGTGCAAGCGTTCGCCGACATTGTCGACCGTAGCGCCTGGTCAAGCTTTCCGAGCCGCGTTGAACGAAACACGGAGCGCATCCTCGACCTCTTCGATGAGCTGCACGTCAAGGCGACCTTCTTCATTCTCGGCTGGGTGGCCGAAAGCCATCCCAGGCTGGTCCAGCAGATCGCCGCGCGCGGGCATGAGTTAGCTTGCCACTCCTATTGGCATCGGCTGATCTTCGCACTTACGCGCGACGAGTTTCGGGCCGATACGCTGCGAGCCAAAGACGTCATCGAGCAAGCAACCGGGATGCACATTTATGGCTACCGCGCGCCGAGCTTTTCGATCACCGACCGGTCGCTATGGGCGCTCGAAGTGCTGGTGGAACTCGGTTTTCGGTACGATTCCAGCATCTTCCCCGTGAAGCACGATCTGTACGGAATCCGCGACGCCGCGCGAGGCCCGTTTCGCGTGGAGACTCCGTCGGGTTCGATTTTGGAATTTCCGCTTGCGACGTTTCGCTTCAAAGGCGACGCCAACTTGCCGGTGGCCGGCGGCGGATACTTGCGGATGCTGCCGTTCTGGTATACGCGTGCCGGGGTAAAGAGAGCGTGGGGTGAAGGGCTGCCGGTAGTGAGCTATGTTCATCCCTGGGAGTTGGACCCCGAGCAGCCGCGTCTCCACGGATCGCTCAAATCGGGCCTTCGGCACTACACCGGCTTGAAACTCACCGAGACACGCCTTCGGAAATTGCTGGCGCTGGATCGATTCTGCAGCTTTCGAGATAGCGGGTTCGTCAACCTGGCGCCGCGCGTCTTCTTCGAAGAGGCGGTGGCGCGATGACGCGGGACAACATGCCGCAGGTGACGCGGTTCTGGAACGCAATTGCCGGCGAGTTCGACGCCATTTATACCGGGGCGGGCAAAAGCGCGCTGAGCCGCCGGTTGGATCGGATGTTTCGCAAGGACATCTTTCAGAGATTCGACTGGGTGATGGAGAAATGCGGCGACGTGCGCGGCCAGACAATCTGCGACATCGGCTGCGGCTCGGGAAGATTCGTCGCCGAATTCGCCCGGCGTGGCGCCGCGCATATCACAGGCGTCGATGTCGCTTCCGAGATGCTGAAGGCGGCGCGCGAGCTGGCGGCGCGGGATGGCGTAACAGACCGGTGCGATTTTGTTTTGAGCGATGTCTTGGATTGGAAGACCGAGCAGAGCTTTGACATCACGCTGGCGATCGGCTTTTGGGATTATATCGGCGATCCGCCCGAACGCCTGCGCCTGATTCGCCGATTCACGCGAGGGACGTTTCTTTCGGCTTGGCCGCGCTTCTGGACCTGGCGCATGCCGGTTCGCAAAGTGCGCCTGGAATACGTCCGAGGCTGCCCGGTTTATTTCTTTCGGAAGCCGCGAGTACACCAAATGATCGAAGAAGCCGGTTTCGAAATCGTGAGTTCGGAAACCATCGGCCAATTGTTCTGCGTGGAAGCCCGCCCGAAATAGCCTGGGCCGCCAGTGTCGGCACTGACACAGCGTGTTTAGCCGGACACCTCGCTACTGTTCGATCTCTTCTTAAATCAACCACTTGCAGCTTGGCCAGGGGAGTGCTTTTTCGACGGCATGAGCGAAACGAAAAAGGCGCTGCAAGCAATGAGACTCCTGACGATCTTCGCGGTTGCCTCGGCGGAGGGATTCGCGCAAGAGGCGACGCGCAGGCTCATCGTCAGCATTCCCGCTCGAAAGATCGCGCTCCTCGAAGATGGCCAAGTGGTGAAGGTGTATCCGATCGCGGTGGGCAAACAGACCACGCCGAGTCCTACCGGAAGCTTTCACATCGCCAGCCGCGTTGCGCACCCCACCTACTATCACGCGGGCAAAGTTGTCGGTCCCGGGCCCCAGAATCCGGTGGGCACGCGCTGGATGGGCCTCGGCTACCAGGGCTACGGGATTCACGGGACCAACGTTCCCGGTTCCATCGGCAAAGCGGCCTCGCATGGTTGCATTCGGA
>JBEKHQ010000450.1:0-4020 GCA_050012195.1 Bryobacteraceae bacterium
GTAGGCGTCTTCGCCTTGTATCATTGGGCCGGAACAGCGTCGTTCGCCGCTGGCCTGCCCCGGCTGACGGGTACACAGGCGGCAATCTTTTGCCTGCTTTTGCTGCTCGCGGCCGCCGGAAAGGCCGCTCAGGTTCCATTCTCGGGCTGGCTTCCTCGCGCGATGGAAGGCCCCACGCCGTCGAGTGCTATCTTTTATGGCGCGATCTCGATTCACGCGGGCGCATATCTCCTGCTCCGGATTCAACCGATTCTCAACCAGTCCAGGCTGGCTTCTGCGTTAGTGATCGTGATCGGCGTGCTTACGGCCATTCACGGCGCCATCGTTGGCCGTGCCAGTGCCGATGCCAAAACATCGCTGGCATACGCGTCGCTGACGCAGGTCGGCGTGGTGTTCGTGGAAATTGGAATGGGGTGGACATGGATCGCCCTAGCCCACATCCTGGGGCACGCCACGGTTCGCACGCTGCAGTTCCTGCGCGCGCCCTCCATGCTTCACGATTACCACCAGATGCACTCCGCCATCGGAGTCGAACAATCGACCGCCAACAGTCGACTGGAGGATCTTTTTCCGAGGCGCGCCCAGTTGTGGCTCTATCGCTGGGCACTCGACCGCGGCCATCTCGACACAATTCTGGATAGTTGGGTAGTTCATCCGCTAATGCAGCTGTCGAAGCTTTTCGCCAAGCTGGACAACATCGGGTTGAGCGGGCCGGTTCGTCGAAAGGAAGAGGCAGCGATCTCCATGCCGAGTCACGCCCGCCAGGGGGGCGACTGATGATCGGCCATGCAGTGATACTTACCGCCCTAGCGATGGCCGTTCCTTGGCTCGGCTCGATTGTGGTAGCGGTTTATCATCGGCAAACGCGTGTCATCGGTTTTGTGGCGGCGTCGGTATCGGTCTTGGCCAGCGCGGTTCTGCTGCACGCGGCGCCGGCCGGGGAGTCTTTGTACCAGGCGTTGATGGTGCTGTTTTCTTGTCTTGCGCTGGGAGCCACCCTGGTGATTCCGCTCCGCGACTGTACTCCTGGAACGATCGGCGGGATCCTCTTCGTGCTCGGATCCACGCTGCTGGCCTACTCGACGCAAAATTTGCTAGTTTTGCTCGCAGCTTGGATTTTGTCCACGGTCCCTTTCTTCCTGGAGCGGTGGTTGCGCGCCGAAAGTTGGCGCCCACAGGCCGCCTTACTGCTCTCGACCATCGCCCTTGCGCTGGCCATCGCTATCATGGCGGCAAACGGTAACGCGTTATCGATCGATCGCTTGAGGGGCCAGAGCCCCGGAGGAATGACCGCATTTGGGCTCCTGGTGGTTGCCGTGATCTTCCGAAAAGGAATCTGCCCCGCCCACGCCTGGGTGGCGGATGCCGCCGCCGGCGGTCCTGCGATTCCTACGGCGCTTCTGCTGAATGGCCACTTTGGGGCGTTGCTGGTGGCCAAGCTGATTGTGCCTCTGTTTCCCCACACGGTCGAAAATCTCTTTCCAGTGCTTTCGTATTTCGCCATTGTGACCGCTCTTTACGTGGGTATCCGGGCGCTTACGGAGAATTCGCCTCGCCGCTTGATCGCCTTTCTCGCGCTCAGTCAGTCGGCGTGCATTTTGGCGGGACTAGAGAGCCGCACGGCGGAAGGAATCGCCGGCGCATTGGTGCACTGGTTCGTGGTGACGGTCTCCACCATGGGCCTGTTTGGAATTGTGCGGCTGCTGGAAGTCCGCTTTGGCAAGAACCTGACGGCGAGCAGACACTTCGGTTTGGCTGAGCACGCGCCGCGGCTCGCCGTGTTCTTTGCGGTATTTGGGCTGGCGTTGGTTGGATTGCCGGGCACGCTGAGCTTCTGTTCTCAAGATCTCCTGATACACGGAACACTAGCGTCGCACCCGCTCACCGGGCTGCTGCTGCCGATCGCCACGGCGATGAATGCCGTGAGCGTTTACCGCTTGTTCACGCGGCTGTTCCTGGGCAAGCGTCGAACCGGTTTCACGTTGCTTGCGGATGCCCTGCCGCGCGAGCGGTGGATTTTGACGGCGGGGGTGTTGTTCGTCGTCTTGGGGGGATTGTTCCCGAATGCAATTGTCGCCCAGCGCTCGGCTGAGGTTGAGCAAGCGATTCGGGCGCCCATCGGCCCTCCGCAAATCCGAAATTGACTAATGCGGCGGTGTTCGTTCGAAGATCGTCGGCCCAGCCGCGCCGCCAGGATTCATTTTGGAGCCAAGACCTTAACCGCCGCCCAAAACTTCCTTCACCTTCTTCAGCAGCTCCGCGTCCTGGAAAGGCCTCGGGAAAATCTCTACTTCCTCCACCGTCTCTCGGTTTTGAAAACGATCGTCGGCCAGCAGCCCGGCCACCATTAAAACGCGCATGCCCGGACAGCGCCGGCGCAGATATTTCGCCGCGTCGTTTCCCGTGATGTTTTCCACGTAAGGAGAGATCATCAATAGGTCCGGCCGGCATTGCTGCATGCGATCGACGGCTGTGCCCAAATTGCCTGTCGCCGTAACCGTATATCCGGCGCGCTCTAACACCTCTCGCATCGCTAGCCGCGCAACCGGCTCCGAGCTCAGCAGCAGAATGTTTATTGCCGGCATACGCACCATTATGCATTTCCAGCCCAGATGTCGCTCGGTAGGTGTACCGTCAATCGAGAGCTGTCCGAGCGGCTAGACAAAAAGGGCGGCCGCTCGTCTCAGTCAAAGAGGTGATAGTATTCGATTCTGACGTACGGAACAGCGATGAGCATCCACGTACCGCACAGGGGAGGAGCGCGATGAGCCAGACAATTGAGGAAACGGTGAACCAGATCGATTCGGCGCAATTTCGCTCGAAGGCGATTTCCGAAGAAACGCGCCGCTTCAACGAAGAGCTCACTAAACTACTGACTCCGATGCCCAACTGGTGGGAGGTGGGCGCGCAGACCGCGCGCGATTCCCGCGCCCGCGGGGAAGGGCCTTTTCCCCTGGCACAGAAGTCAGCCCGGGCGCGAACTATCACTATCGAGGGAAAAGGCGGAAAGATTCCGCTCCGAATCGTCGCGCCAGAAAACCCGAGAGGCGTCTATCTGCATATCCACGGCGGGGGGATGGTGCTAGGAGCGGCGGACATGCAGGACCCGATGCTCGAGCGAGTGAACGAAAAGGCTCGCCTGGCGTGCGTGAGCGTCGAATACCGCCTCGCGCCTGAGAATCCTTACCCGGCTGCGCCGGACGATTGCGAATCGGCCGCTTTGTGGCTCGCGAAAAACGCCCAGGGGGAATTCGGCGCCGACGTGCTCGCGATTGGCGGCGAATCCGCGGGTGCCACCCTCTCCGCCGTCACGCTGTTGCGCCTGCGAGACCGCCACGGCTTCACCGGCTTTCGCGCCGCGAACCTGGTGTACGGCGCGTACGACCTTTCTATGACGCCCAGCCAGAAGCAGTTCGGCGGCCAGAGACTGGTACTGCGCACCGTGGACATTGAGAAGTTCATGGGCGCGTACCTTCCCGGCGCGAAGGACCTGCGCGATCCGGACATATCACCGCTGTTCGCCGACCTGAAGGGACTCCCTCCCGCGCTCTTTACCGTTGGCACGCGGGACGGGCTGATCGACGATTCACTCTTCATGTACGCGCGCTATATCGTCGCAGGCAACCGGGCGGAGCTCGCGGTCTATCCGGGTGGCGCCCACGGATTCAACTTTTTCCCGATTGCAATTGCCGAGCAGGCCAACGCGCGCATGGACGCCTTCCTCGCGCGGGAAACCGCGTGACGCTGGAAGCCGCGGGCCCGACGCCGTCGGCAAATTCTCATTGCCGTTGAACGCCTATTTGCCCGCATGGTCTGTCGGACAGCGGGAGTTGGCCCGATACAGTTCTACCGTTTATGGACCTGCGGGGGCGCCTGAACCCGGAGGTCCTGAGGGAGCACTACTACCGCGAACTGCGTCCTAGGCGCTTGATCGTGGCCTCCTACAGACCAGACTCCTGACTGCCGATCTAAGGATCAACCCTTAGTCCTTGTTATAGGATCGGGAGAATTGGCAGACAT
>JBEKHQ010000451.1:0-4004 GCA_050012195.1 Bryobacteraceae bacterium
CGCCGCCTTGTGCTATTCTAAAACAGTACAAAAAGAGATTAAGAAAAGACGAGGAGTATCGATTCGAGAATGGCACTGGCGACAGATTCCAAGCAGCAAGCGGTTGCAACGTATAGAGTCCACAAAACCGACACCGGTTCGCCAGAAGTACAGGTAGCGATCCTCAGCCAGCGTATCTTGCAGCTCGGGGAACATTTCAAGACGCACAGCAAAGATCATCATTCCCGCCGGGGATTGCTGTCGATGGTCGCGCGACGGCGGCGTATGTTGAAATACCTGAAAAGCCGTAATCCGGAAAGATACAAGAACCTGATTCAAAGCTTGGGCATCCGTCGTTAGATGCTCGCGCTCAGGTAACCCGCCCCGGTGGGCGGCGCATCCGATTAGTTCACTCACTCCAAAGTCTCCTCTTAATCCTGAACAGGCGGAGCAGAAAGCTCGGCCTGGATTAAAAGGACATCAATGTTACACACAGTTGAAATTGACCTGGACGGTCAAAAGATAACCCTCGAAACGGGGAAGGTAGCCAAGCAGTCTAACGGGGCCGTGCTGGTGCGCTCGGGCGACACCGTGGTGCTGGTTAGCGCCTGCTCCAACGAAGAACCGAAACCGAACGCGGCCTTTTTTCCGCTCACCGTCGATTATCGCGAATATACGTACGCCGCCGGCAAGTTTCCGGGCGGCTTCATCAAGCGCGAGGGACGCCCCTCGGAAAAAGAAATCCTGACCAGCCGTCTCATCGACCGGCCCATCCGGCCGCTGTTTCCCGAAGGCTTCATGAACGAGACGCAGGTCATCGCCATGGTGCTCTCGGCCGACCCGCAGCGCGATCCCAGCACGCTGGCCATTATCGGCGCTGGCGCCGCGCTCGCCATCTCCGACATCCCCTTCGCCCATGTGTTGGGCGGCGTGCGGGTAGGATCGGTGAACGGCAAGCTGGTCGCCAATCCCGCCTACGAAGAAACGCGCGAAGCCAAACTCAGCATCGTAGTTGCCGGAACCGAAGAGGGCATCGTCATGGTGGAAGCCGGCGCGCAGCATGCCTCGGAAGCCGAAGTGCTCGAGGCCATCGAGTACGGCCACCAATGCTGCAAGAAGATCGTGGCGGCGATTCGCGAGCTGGTGAAAAAAGCCGGCAAATCGAAGCGAACCTACACCCCGCCCGAAACCAACAAGACGCTGTACGCTCAAATCGAAAAGCAGATACGCGTCGAGTTGACCGATGCGCTCGACACCAAAAAGTACCCCAAGCTGGAAAGCTATCATCGCGTCCACGAAGCCAAGAAGAAGGCTCTCGAAGCGATTCCGGAAGAACAGAAGGAAGAGGCCGGCGATTTGTTCGACGCCTTGAAGGAACGGATCTTCCGCGACGAGACGCTCAAGGCCCGCCGCCGTCCCGATGGCCGTGCGTTCGACGAGATACGCAACATCGAATGCGAAGTGGGCGTGCTGCCCCGTACCCACGGATCGGCGCTATTTACTCGCGGCGAAACGCAGGCGCTGGTTACCGTGACGCTCGGCACCAAGGACGACGAGCAGCGCATCGAGATGTTCGATCTGGCGGAAACCTCCAAGCGTTTCATGCTGCATTACAATTTCCCGCCTTTTAGCGTGGGCGAAGTGGGATTCATGCGCGGACCGGGCCGCCGCGAGATCGGGCACGGCGCGTTAGCCGAACGGTCGATTTCGGCCGTCGTTCCCGACGAGAAGGATTTCCCCTACACGCTGCGAGTGGTCAGCGACATCCTGGAATCGAACGGGTCCAGTTCCATGGCTACGGTTTGCGGCGCAACGCTGGCGTTGATGGATGCCGGCGTCAAAATCAGCGATCCGGTGGCGGGCATCGCCATGGGCCTGGTGCTGGAAGGCAAAGATTACGCCATCCTCACCGACATCGCCGGCGCCGAAGATCATTACGGCGACATGGATTTCAAAGTCGCGGGATCCAACAAGGGTATCACCGGCCTGCAGATGGACATCAAGGTGCCGAACGTCACCACTAAGATCATGAAGGAAGCGCTCGAACAAGCTCGTGGCGCGCGCCTGTTCATTCTGGGCAAGATGGTGGCCGTGATGCCGGAATCGCGCCAGGAAATGTCGCAGTACGCGCCTCGCATCTACACCCTCACCATCCCCACCGACAAGATTCGCGACTTGATCGGACCGGGCGGCAAGATGATTCGCAGCATCGTCGAAGAAACTGGCTGCAAGATCGACGTCGAGGACGACGGCACGGTCAAAATTTACGCCTCCGACGGCGAGTCGGCCAACAAAGCCATTCAGCGCGTCACCGACATCGGCGCCGTCGCCGAGCCCGGCAAAACCTACCTGGGTAAAGTGGTGCGGATCGTCGAGTTCGGCGCGTTCGTCGAGATCTTCCCCGGCACCGACGGTCTTCTGCATATCAGCGAGATCTCGGAAAATCGCATCAAAAACGTGCGCGATGAGCTGAAGGAAGGCGATCAGATCCTGGTCAAGGTTCTGGCGCTCGACGGCAATAAGATCAAGCTCAGCCGCAAGGCGGTCTTGCGCGAGCAGCGCGACAAAATAAAGGCGTAGGTCGGTGGATTACGTCAGACTCGGGGCCGCCGGCCTCAAAGTTTCGCGCATTTGCCTGGGCGCGATGACCTACGGGTCCAAGCGCTGGAGAGAATGGGTGCTCGAAGAACCCGAGAGCCGGCCATTCATCCAGCGCGCCCTGGAATTGGGCATCAACTTCTTCGACACGGCGGATATGTACTCCGAAGGCGTGAGCGAGGAAATCCTGGGCCGTGCGCTGAAGGACTTTGGCCCGCCGCGCGACCAATTGGTGATCGCAACCAAGGTTTTCAGCCCCATGGGCGACCATCCGAACCAGCGAGGGTTGTCGCGCAAACACATAATGCATTCCATCGACGCCAGCCTCAGGCGGCTGGGAGTCGATTACGTGGATCTCTACCAGATTCACCGCTTCGATCCGGAGACCCCCATCGAAGAAACCCTCGACGCGCTCGACGACATCGTAAGGTCAGGCAAGGCGCTGTACATCGGCGCTTCCTCGATGTACGCTTGGCAGTTCGCCAAGATGCTGCACACCGCCGAAGCTTTGGGGCTGACGCGGTTCGTTTCGATGCAGAACCACTACAACCTGATTTATCGCGAAGAAGAACGCGAGATGAACCCCCTATGCCGGGAGGAAGGCGTGGGGCTGATTCCTTGGAGTCCGCTGGCGCGCGGTTTCCTGGCGGGTAACCGGCGCAAGGAGGATTTCGGCGCCACCGTTCGCGCCCGCACCGACGATTACGCGCAGCGCATGTATTACGACGACAGTGATTTCGCCGTGGTGGAGCGGGTTTCCGAGATCGCTCGCAAGCGCGGCGTTTCGAACGCGCAAGTCGCGCTGGCGTGGTTGCTCGCCCAGCCGGGTGTCACTGCGCCCATTATCGGAGCCAGCCGCATGGAACACCTGGACGACGCAGTGGCCGCGCTCGCTCTAAATCTGGACGAAGCGGAACTCAAGGCGCTGGCCGAACCGTACCGTCCGCACCGGGTTCTTGGACATTCGTGAAGCAGGCTCGGAGCGGGCTGCGAGGATCCGCCCTGCCGCGGAAGGTGAGTCTACACTAGGGCACCGCTCACCGAATTCAGGCCGATTTTCGAAAAGACCAGCAGTTGCGGTCAGTGAGCGTTTCCGGCCGCTCGCCTTCGGCGCGCCACCCCGGCCAGCGCACAAACCAGAACTCCAACGACACCGACTGTTGTTGGCTCGGGCACCGGCGACAAATTCTGCGACAAATTAAATTGACCTGAGTTGTCCGTATATAAATTGTCCGCCAGGATGAAGGTAATGGTAGGATCGACCTCGCTGAAGGTCGGGAAGCCGAGCGCGGAAAGCGTGGTTAGAGGCAACGTTAGGCTCGACGACGGACTTCCCGTTCCCAATCCGTCAGCTCCATCGGCGGGGAAAATCTGGACGGTGCTCGTCCCAGAGATCTCCATTAGGAGGGCGCCAAAATCCCAGGTGC
>JBEKHQ010000452.1:0-3996 GCA_050012195.1 Bryobacteraceae bacterium
CACGACGCGGGTGATGAAGGGCGGATCGTACCTTTGCCACGCGTCGTTTTGCTTCCGCTATCGCAACGCCGCGCGGTCCGCCAACACGCCCGACAGCGCTACCGGCAACATCGGATTTCGCGTGGTGCGCGATGTTTGATTTATTCGAAGTCGAGAGTCACCGGCGGAGCGGCCGCGCCATCCACGGTCAGCGTGACGGTCACTTGCCCCGCGCCGGCCAGTGACTGGGGCAGCGCCACATTCACTTGGTCAAACGCGACGAACTGGGCCGGATCGCACGGGCCGGCATACTGCACCGGCAAAGTGACTGTGCCGATGGTCACCGTAACGTTCGCGAGCGAACTTCGCCCGCGGATCCCGGTGCCATACAAAACCAGCGCCGGCTGGTCGCCCGGTACCTCGACGCGAAGCGCAAATTTCATCGCTGAATGGAACGCCGGCCGGCTTTCTGTGTCAGTGGGCCTTTCCCAAGGAGTACCGGGCCTCCCATAACCCGGCTAGGAAAGTTCACGCGGGATTTATTGACAGGCCCCCGCGATATTTCCCGCGCCGTTAGCACCTTACGCTATTTTCTGGGTCGCGGTTTTTCTCCCAATGCCCTATTATTTGATGTGATATTACTTACAATACTCTCTATTGACAAACGTTTCGTACTAGACTAGCATCGGCCATGCGATTCCGGCGCTCTAATTGCGGGGGGGGGAATCGTGAGGCTGTCGGCCGTAGCCCTCGCGCTCGCGATCCTCGCCTGCGGAGCGGACGCTCCCACCGAGCCACGCCCCATCCCGAAGGAGAAGCAGGAAGAGATTTCCCGGGCGCTGATCCGATTGCAGGCCGCTCAGCTGCAATTAGAAAAGTTGCTGACGCCGGAAATCCGCAAGGCGCAGGAGAACGCCGATCAGGAGAACCGCGCACTTTCCATCCTATATGAGCGGCTTCGCAAGGAATTTTCCGCTCCCGTGCATTGCTACCCCGACGCGATCGAGAAAAACTGGGTGCAGCTAACCCAGGACGGCCGCCAGGTTCCCTGCCATTCCGAGGAAAATAAGGCGGACGCAAGCAGCCCGAAAGGAGCAAAGCCATGAAATTCAGGCTGGCGCTGCTAGTTTCAACTCTTTCCCTCGCAGTGCTGCACGCCACGACCGTTACCACCACGGGAATGACCAGCGACGGGGTCGTTTACGCCACAGGCTCCGCCACCGTCCTGTCTACCTCGGCCGGCGGGACAAACACCGTCCTCATCGGCAATGGTTCGTCGTCCGCTCCTTCCTTCTCCGGCACGCCCCAGCTCACCGGCATAGGCCTCGGCGCAGCCGGCAGCACCACTACCCCGCTAATCGTTGTCCCGACGGCGACCACGACCACGTCGGAGGTCAACACTGTCAAGGTCGATCTCGCGTCTGCCCCCACCAATCTGGCGTTCACCGCCAGTATCGCCAACCAGCGCGCGGTCTACGTTACCGTGCCCACTTACACCGCCAGCAGCAGCCAGACGATCACCACGGCCGCTACGTTTGACGTTGCCGGCCCCCCAATCGCCAGCGGCAGCCTGACCATCACCAACCCCTACGCGGTACGGGTGGAGGTGGGCCAGAATCTGCTCGCCGATACGCCGTCTTCCGCGGTCTGGAGCCCGGGCGGCGGCCCGTATACGAACTACGCCAGCACGAAGGCAACCATCGGAGGCGTGTTCTCAGGGCTGGAAGTGGTTCTCGCCCACGTGGGCGCCGTGCAGGGCACAACCCTGGTCCCGAGCACTGCGGGAGCAGCGGTTGTAGGCTTAGGCGGCAGCTTCTACGCTCAGAGCGCGAAGTCGGGCGGTTACGTGATCGGTCTCTTCGGCAGCGGCCAATCCGGTGCAATCACTCAGGACATATACGGCGCCAACACCATCGCGGGCGACTGCAACTACAAGGACTGCAATCCGAGCTACTCCGGCTACGCGTCCTACGGGGCTAAGCGAGTCGTATCCATCGAGGCCGACACAACGGTCACCAACACAGGGACACAGTTCTCAGCCAATTTCCTTTCGGAGAAGCTCGCCTTCACGACTTCTCAGGCCGGCAGCGTTGGAGCGCCGCTCGACTACGCCTTCCTCGTCGGCAAGGATACCAACTCAGCTTCGGCTCCGACCTGCAGCGGAACCGGCTGTGGGACGGATCCGACTGTGATGTCCAATCTAGTCTACACGGGCAACGTAACTACGAACTATTGCGTCCTGGCGGAATCGGGTACCACCTTTCGATGGGGCTTCTTCTTCAGCGTTAACTGCACCAGCACTGCGTCCGACCTCGCGGTCAATGCCGTCACGAACACCGAGGTAAGTTCGAGCACCCACATCTTCACCAACGGCGACGTGGGAACGTCGCTGCAGGTGACCGCCGGGGCCGGGTGGACCGCGGGCACCTACACCATTAACTCCGTGAACGCCTCCCCTAACTACGCCACGCTCAGTGCGAGCCCCGCTGCGGCGGGAACTACCGGCGGAACGTACGCCCTGTGGGAGCAGATCGGACAAAGCTTCACAACCTCGCCCTTTTATCTGGTCATGCCGGTCGACACCAGCACGGTCTGCATCGCCGCGCCGGCGCAGCCGGTATCCTGTCTGCAGGGATCGGAGATCCGCCCCATCGCGACGTCCTATGGGCTCACCGTCACGTTCGGCGCTGCGAGCGGGTACACAGCCAACGATTATTGGACGCTCCCCGTCGTCGGCGTCCCGCCTACGCACGCCGCGTTCGCGACCGAGCCTGGCTCGGCAGACTATTTCGCAATCATATTACCCGTAAACGCGGGCCAAAGTCAGCCATCGCAGTCGATTCAGTTCAACTCGCTGAACAGCAGCGCGAGCTATCTCACGTCCACGTTGAACCTGGACCAAAGTGGAAACTTCACGCTCAACCCCCCCGCTACGGGAGCGGTTCTGGTCAGCGGCCCGCTCAACACCACGGGCGCCATCGACGTGAACTCCTCGTTCAAGATCACAACTGCAGGAACGGTCAGCCAGTACTTTGGGACGGCGCTGGCGCTGCACGGCCTACCCGCGTCTGTCGGCGTGGCCAACACCACGAGCACGTCTGGCAACGGATCGGGAACGCCTGTTGCGTCCACAATCACCTCCTCAGCCTCCGAATATAGAATCAACTATTACCTGTACCAGACTGTGGCGGGCGTAGCGTGCTCCATCGACGCCTCCGTACTCTTGGATCTCAACTTTACGGATGTCAACTCCATCGCGCGCACCGCTTCGGAAACCCTGATGATGGGCAACTCGAACACGCCCTTCCTCTCCGGAAGCCTCCCGATCGTTTCCGCGGCGAACAGCGCGATATCATACACCTCCACCTATACGGCTGGCACCGGTTGCACCACCGCGCCAAAATACGCCGTGTATGTGTGGGTGGAGGCGATGTAGTATGGGAACAACTACTTCATTGAGCGCGACCTGTTTCACTCGACAATTCAAAGGACACAACATGCAAAACATTCTAAAATACGCCATGGCGCTGGCACTCGGCGCGCTCGGTCTGTCGGCGCAAGTCGCCCCGATCGTTGTCTCTTTCCCTCACCAGGGGCCGGTCGCAGCGCCAAGCGGAGGCTACAAGGGAATCGCGGCGGCAAGCGCGACCATCGGCCTGGGCGGGCCCAACTACGTGACACCATGCTCCAACTGTGTCCCCGGCGTAACCGGTAGCGTAACTTTCGGCGATCCACGCTACCTGTTGGACTTTGGGCAGGGGGGACCCCGGTCTACGTCACGCTTCTGATAGAGGACGCCGACTACACGGGCCCGTGCACCGGCGTGTATGTGCTATCGGAGGACAACGTAACCGTGCTCTCCGGCCAACAAGAAATATCCGGCGGATGCGCGGCTGGCACCGATTATATTGTCTACTGGAGCACATCATTCGTTCCAGCGGGCGGCACATCCGCACTGCTGAAGGGCGGAGTGGCGATTGCCGCCGGGCCCGTGGCAAGCGCCGTTGAGCAGCCCCT
>JBEKHQ010000453.1:0-3981 GCA_050012195.1 Bryobacteraceae bacterium
ACAGTCATGTTCAAGGATCTTATCATAGAGGCAAGCGACTCCAAATCGACGATCACGTTCGCTGAAAACGCTTTTCGGGTCTCATGGGGTACTGATACGGTTTATCAAGCAGCGGCTCTGCTATCTGCTGCTGAAAAAACATCGCAACCGCAGACAATGTGAACAACTGGTGCCGCGTTTCCTGCGCGCTGTTTACCAGTTGCGCCAGGCCGGCCTCCCACCACTGGTCCAACTGGGACAGACACTCTCTTCCTGGTCCCAGGAGATCGTCGCCATGTGGCGCTTCACCCGCAACAACGGCATCACCGAAGGCTTCCATAACAAAATGGAGCTCATCAATCGCCAAGCCTACGGCTTTCGCAACTTCCAAAATTACAGACTTCTCGTGAAGGTGTTATGTTCTTAGAAATCAGTTTGGGATCGGGGTTTGCCCCCGTTGTTGGCGTAGAGCCGCGGTGCTTCAGGAAAATGAAATGAAAGGATATTTGGTCGGGGCGAGTGGATTCGAACCACCGACCTCCTGGTCCCGAACCAGGCGCTCTAGCCAGGCTGAGCCACGCCCCGAAATGCGCACGGAAAACTCTCGCACCACGAGTATAGCATTCCAACCATCTATCCGACTCCACGGTAGTGTCTCAACTTCAAACTGAGACACTACCGACTCCACGCTCACTGCTCAGGCGGTTTGGGTGGCTCCAGCTTGAACGTCAGCGTCACGCTGTTGCGCGTGTCGTAAGGACTCACCTTCTTCACCGCCGACTTGATGTCGCCGTGCTGAGCGGTCAATTCGTAGTCGATGGTCATGGAGAGCTCGCGAAAGACGAACTTGCCGTCGTCCTTGGTGGCGAAATCGATCACCTTCGAGCTTCTGGTGTCCTTCAACTGCACGATCGCCGACCGCACCGGGTTATCTTTCTCATCCTTCACGATCCCCTGAATGGTCCTGAAAATCGTGCCTTTGGGAGTCTTGGGTTTATTATCCAGAAAAACATTCGGCTGATTGGACGGATTCTGATTGGATGGGCTTTGCTGCGCGAACAACCAGCCGGCCGCCGCCAGCAAAACCAGAGAAATGGAACACACTTTCATTCCGCGCATGGCTGCTTCTAGCATAGTCCCCGAAAAGCCCGCCTGTCTCGGCAGGCTTCCGCGCTAGAATCGATTCAACTCCGCGACCAGCGCCTCAATCCCCTTCTTGCGGTAGATCTGCACCAGACGCTGTTCTTCGTCCGACGGCGCGATGACGCGCTGCAACTCGCTGCCGTTCAAATCGGCGCGGCTGGGAATCCACACGCTGCCGTCGGCAAACTCCACGCTGCTCACAAAACCGGTCATGGCCTCGATCGCCAGCGGCTGCCCGCCGTGTTGCGGAAACTTCAGAGTCGTGTTCTCGAGAATCTGGCTGTTTTGGCCCGGAGCGAGCGTCAGGTGCGCGGGGACCGATCCGGCCAGAAACTCCCGGCCGTTATGATCGCGCAGAATCCATCCGATCTCCAGGTAGCGAATGGACCGGTCCGATCGATTCTTCACTTCCAAGCGCGGCGCTCTCGCCTCGTTGCCCGCGATACGAGCCATCCCGCCCACCGGATCCACCGGCGCGTCCGGCAGGCGCAAAAACGCGAATTGCATCTGTTGTTCCGGCTCGAAGTTGGTGGCGCGGCCGCCGCGGACCACCTGCACGTCCACGTTGGGACGATCCGCCTGGTGCGTCATGCTCGCCAGGATCTCCCGCCGCAGTCGCTCGGGTCCCTCGGCCAGAAGCGATTTGAAGTATTTTCGGTCGCGCCGAGCTTCCCATTCCGACAAAGTCAGCGTGCGGCGCGAGCTGAGCTTATCCGGACCATAAAAGCTCAGATCATCGAACAAAATCCCATCCAGAGAAATCTGGACGGGAACGTTGCCGGAAGCCTGCAACGGGCGCAGCAATCGCAGATCGATTCGCACCGGAAAGGTCTGGTCGGGCGCTACATCCAGACTGGTGATCGTGACCGATCCTTTACCGCCCGGCGTGACATCTTGAGCAGTCACCAGCAGCGTGATTCCGCGAATGCGGCGATGGCTGGAATTCTCGAACGACAGAGCGGCGTGCAGGTCCAGCAGCAGAGCTCCGCCGCGCGCGGTTTCGTTGGATTCCCCGTATTCGGCCGACAGCAGCTTTACGGGCGAGTCTTTCGCCAAATTGAATTGGGTGACCACGCCGCCGCACGCGCCCCAACCGGCCAGCCAAACCGGAGCGAGGAGGAGCAGTTTACGGCTCGCCATAGTACACCTTATTGGTTGTGACCTGCCCGGTGTCCGCATCCACGAATCGCACGCCCGCCGAACCTTGCAGGTTAACCGATACCGTCGCTCCATCGGAGCGCGGATGCATCAGCGACATGGCGCGATCGTTTTCCTTCACTTCGATCGAGGATGAAGTCGCCTCCAGCACCACGTCCTCGGTCGCGGCCGAATGTGGCGCCAGCCTTCCGATTCGTTCCGTGCGAATTCGGTTCAACGCCCCGATCAGATGCTCCACCTGCGGCTTCGGCAGACTCACCGAAAACGCGACCAGGAAGACCGCGGTAGCGCAGCCCAGCACCATGGCCGCATTCAAACCCAGGCGCGCGGGCCGGCTGCGAAGGGGCCGGTCAAAACCGGCGATCGCTTCCCCGGCCGCCAGGCCCACTCGAATATTACCCGCCATTTCCTCCGCCAGGCGATTCCAAGTCAGATCCCGGGGAAGTTCCGAAGTCAGCTCTCTTACCCGCCCACTTACGTCGCGCAGCGATCGCACTTCCGTCTCGCAACGGGCACACTGCGTCACGTGCCGTCCGACACGCCAGCCATCCCAAGAGCGCAGATCGCCGCCCGCCAGGAGCGCCAGTTGGACGTCGCTCGGATGCCTCATGGCTTTTTCCTTCCGCCCGACCGACGGCTGCGCTCGAGGTACCGCTTGAACTTGATCCGAGCGTTGGCGATGTGAGAGCGGACGGTCGCCTTCGAGCAATTCATGTGCTCCGCCACTTCATCGGCCGCCAGGCCCTCGACATCGCGCAGCAGCAGCGCCGTGCGTTCCCGATCGGTGAGAACCATCAAGCCCTCTTCCAGGTAAGCGCGATGTTCGGATCGAAGCACAGCCTGTTCCGGACTCTCGCCGGGCTCGCTCAGCGGCTCCATCAGACTGTCGATCTCACAAAAGTTGACCTTGCTGGTTCGCCGCAGAAAATCGATGGCGGTGTTGCTGGCGATCCGCGACAGCCAATGGGTGGCCTTGTCGAGGTCCTTGAGCTGATCTTGCCGCTGTAGGGCCTTGATGAAGGCCTCCTGGGTAAGGTCCTGCGCGTCCGCCACGTTCCCGACAATGCGATAAATCAACCGGAAGATACGCTGTAAGTTATCGGAAATAAAGCGGTTTTGCAGCTCCTGCGCAGCCAGCTGCAGGGCGTCGATTTCAGGCGAGACGCGGCGTTCACTCATGAGTGCCTCGAAGGTGCGCACTGTCGCCGTCATGCCTATAATAGGCTGACGTGAAAACCCTAGAAACGTGCAAGGTAATTAGGGTCACCAGGTACCATTCGACTCCCTTCTTTCAATTCTATATAGCTTCCGGCGCGAACAGTCACCCACTTCCGCTCACCAGTTCGGCGAAGGCGCTCGCTTGGAGATCCGCCAACGATCGGACCCCGAGGTCGGCGGCCAGCCGGCCGTTGCGGCTCACTCCGATGCTCTTCATCCCAGCCCGACGGGCTCCTTCCACGCCCGCGGCCGAGTCTTCCACCACCACGCAGCGCGCCGGCGCCAGGCCCAGTCGCTGAGCCGCCTTGAGAAACACCTGCGGGTCGGGTTTGCCGGCCGTTACGTCCTCGGCGGAAACCACGGCGTCGAAGCTACGGGCCAGTCCCAGCGCTTCGAGCACGACATCCACGTTTTCGCGCGGCGCCGAAGACGCGATCGCTTGCCGCCAGCCTTCCTCGCGGAGCCGCTGGACCCATTCGGCGG
>JBEKHQ010000454.1:0-3979 GCA_050012195.1 Bryobacteraceae bacterium
TGGCGCACTCACGACGGAGATTTTCCGGTGGATGCCACGGGTACGTTGCCGAACGGTCTGTCGTTCGACGGCGCGAGCGGCCTGAAGGCTCTGCTGCTGCGAGATAAAGACGCCTTCGCCCGGTGTCTCGCCGAGAAGCTGCTCACCTACGCCCTCGGCCGCGGTTTAGAGCCATACGACCAAGTCACGGTACAATCAATCGTGCGCCGCGCCGCCGCGGAAAATTACAAATTCTCGAGTTTGATCCGAGCGATCGTGGCTAGTCCAGCCTTCGAAATGCGACGCGGCGAGAGGCCCGTGGGAGTCGCGACACGATGATGATTACGGGCAGACACCTGTCCCGCCGCGCGATCCTGCGCGGCCTGGGCGCCGGTATCGCGCTGCCCTTTCTGGACGCTATGTCTCCGGCCTTCGCGGCAACCGGCGGCGCGAAACCGCTTCGCCTGGCCTTCGTTTACGTTCCCAACGGCATCGTCATGAACGAGTGGACGCCGTCGGCGCAAGGTCCGTTGTCGGAGCTGCCGCGCATTCTCAGCCCGCTGGCGCCTTATCGCGAGGACTTGCTGGTCCTCTCCGGGCTCACACAGAACGCCGGGCGTGCTTTGGGCGATGGCCCCGGTGACCATGCCCGCGCCGCCGCCACTTATCTTACCGGAGTCCATCCGAAAAAAACCGACGGCGCCGACATTCAAGCCGGCATTTCCGTGGACCAGGTGGCCGCGCAAAGCATCGGCAACGCCACCCGCTTTCCCTCGATCGAGCTGGCCTGCGAGGACGGCCGCCTGGTGGGCGCCTGCGATTCCGGCTATAGTTGCGCGTATAGCAACAGCATTTCCTGGCGGACTCCTTCCACGCCCATGCCCGCCGAGATCAATCCCCGCGCGGTCTTCGAACGATTGTTCGGTTCCGATGCCGAGAGCTCGGATGCTCGCGCGCGCCGCCGGCGTTACGAGAAGAGCATCCTCGATTTCGTTCTCGAGGACACGCACCGGTTGAGCGGCCAATTGGGACCCACCGATCGCCGCAAGATGGACGAATATCTTTCGGCCGTCAGGGAAATCGAGCGCCGGATCGAGATAACGGAAAAGGACAACCTCGAAATCGCGCCCGCCTTGGACCGGCCGGACGGCATACCTGCCGCGTTCGACGACTACGCCAAGCTGATGTTCGATCTGATGCTGGCGGCCTTCCAAACCGGTTTGACGCGCGTTTCCACTTTCATGCTTGGGCGCGAGGGTAGCAACCGCACCTACCGGGAGCTCGGAATTTCGGACGCGCATCATCCGCTCACGCACCACCGCGGGAATACGGAATGGATTGAGAAGATCGCGCGCATTAACACCTACCACGTGGAGCAGTTGTCTTACTTGCTGGGCAAATTGAAATCGACTCCCGACGGCGACGGAACGTTGCTGGATCACACGCTTTTGGTTTACGGAAGCGGGTTGAGCGACGGCAATCACCACGAGCACGGCGACCTGCCGGTGCTGGTCGCCGGCGGTGGAATCACTTCCGGCCATATTTGTTACGCGAAGGAGACGCCGATGAACAATCTACATCTCACGTTGCTCGATCGCGTCGGCGTGAAAATCGAAACGCTCGGCGACAGTAACGGCGAGTTGGACCCGCTTCCGGTCTAGATGCTCAGCAAATGCGCTTGCACGGGCGCGTCGTTCACTCGCGCCAGCGCCAAGCTATACCACCGCAGCTGCCGCTCATAGCGTGATCGATTCACTGAAACGTCGGCGTCGGTCTTGAAATCGACGATATGCCAACGGCCAGCCTTTTCGAAAGCCAAGTCGACGACGCCCTCGAGCGTTTTCCGCGAGTCGAGCTTCAACATGATCGGAAGTTCCCGATGGTAGCGCTCCGCATCCCGCGCTTGCGCCAACAGCGGATGGGACAGGGCGCCGAGAGCCGCCTGAACGGCGTGCTCGATTTCCTCCGGAGTCGCGCCCAGCATTCTGGCATGCATTTCCGCGATCGCGTTGAGCGCGAAAAAGTCGCCATCGAGCGGCGCATCGCGCAAGACAGCGTGCACCAGCGTTCCGAAGCGCGGGCCTTTCGGACGATCCGCGGACCTTGCCACGGAATGCACCGTTACTTCCACGGTGAAATCCTCCGGAGATTCCGTCGTTTCGGTGGCGGTGAAGACGTCGAATTGCTTGATCCCGGCTGTTGCGGTGGCTTGGTCGCGTTTCGTTTGCCAATCGCGATAAGCGGCCAGACTTTCGGATTCGTTCCCGCGGGGATCGGGCTTCAGGATGTCCTGCTGGCGCAACCCGAAATTCGCCGGCGCGGTTAACTTCAGCGTTCGCGGGTCCCACCAAACCACGGTATGCGGGCCTTGCGCGGGTGAATGCAGGCCAGGCTTCACGGACGTTTCTTCGGAGGTGAAGAACGGCCGATCGATCACCGACGCGTCGCCGAACTCGGGGCACCCGGGGGCCGCCGCGGATTCGCGGTAACGATCATGCGCCGGGTAGATGGCTTTGTTCAGCGGGCCCACCCAGCCGTCCAGTTCTTCGTCGCCCACCGCCGGGACCACCAGCAGGTCACGCGCCCGAGTTGCGGCCACGTAGGCCACGCGCACGCCTTCGGCTCGCTCGCGCACGCGTTCTTGCTCCTCGTGATCGCGCAGTTCCCAGGGCGAGCATCGCAGCAGCCGCGTGGCGCACAGACCCGCCTGCGCGTCCACATATCGATCCGGTTCGCCCGCCGCAAGATTCGCCGTGATATCGGCGAGAATCACGACCGGAAATTCGAGGCCCTTGGCCGAGTGGACGGTCATCAATCGGACCCCCTCCGCGCCTTCCTCCAACACCGGCGCTTCGGCCGATTTGGCCTTACCGGCTTGCGCCTCCAACTCCTCCACGAAGCCGCGAAAAGAAATCCCGCCCGAGAGCTCGAAGTTGCGGGCCAGATCGGCGGCGCGATAAACGTTGGCGAGCACCTGGTGTCCGGCTGGGCGCAGCGCAAAACCGGCGTGCGCGCGAGTGGCTTCGAGCAACGAGTTCAGCGTGTCGGCGATGGGCCGCCGATTGCGTCCGCGATGCAGTTCGCCGAGCAACAGCAACCCATCCGAAACGGGGACCAGGCTGGCCGGGAGATTGTTCGGGATTGCGCGGAAAGGATGCAGTCGCCCGGCGAGGTGGCGAAAGCGCAACAGCATCTCGTCCGAAAGCGCGAACAGCGAACCTTTGAGGGTAGCGAAGACCGAAAGCTCGTCCTCCGGCCATTCGATGGCGTTGAGCGCGGCGCGCAGCGTTTCCACCTCCTCGCGGTTGTGAAATGATTTCGAACCGACCAGCAAGTGCGGGATCTCGCGCGCCTCGAAATCACGAACGTAATCGCGCGTGATGTCTACTCCGAGATTCGTAAAGCGCCGGAACAGAATGCAGACGTGACGATAGGACACCGGCGCCAATTGATCGGGCTGGTCGGGATCTCGAACCTTCCACCCGCTTTGGTTGATCAGCCACTCGACAAAAGCGACAATCGTGCCGGGCAGGCATTCGTTGATCGCGGCCTTGGCCACGCGAGTGCTGCCGTAAGGTTTTGGCGCGGGCAGAGCGACGATGCTGGGCTGTCCGTCGATGGGCGCCGTATCGCCGTGCAGCGGAGCATAACCCGCTTGCCCGGCCGCGCTGTCATCCTCCATCTCGGGATAAAAAGCGGCATTGACGCACTCCTGAATTGGGCGCAGCGCGCGGAAGCTGGTGGTGAGCTGCACCACGCCGACGCCGCGCGATGCCAGTGAATCGCGAATGCCGCGGTACAGCACGACATCGGCTCGCCGGAATTTATACACGGACTGCTTGGGATCGCCCACGACGAACAGCTTTCCCGGCTTGGGCGCAACGGCGAGCCAATTGGATTGCGCGGGGTTGTCGGAAGCCAGCAACAGCAGGATCTCGGCCTGCAATGGGTCCGTGTCTTGAAACTCATCGATGAAAATGTGGCTGAAACGGTTTTGAAG
>JBEKHQ010000455.1:0-3979 GCA_050012195.1 Bryobacteraceae bacterium
CAGCGGAAAGCGCTTGTTGATCATGGGATGCGGTTTGCGCGGAGCATCGCTGTGCGTATAGACGATGTGGAACGGATTGGAGGCGTCGGCCGTGGAGAGCACCGTCTTCTGCCATTCCGGCTTGGGAGAGAACTTGTTGCGGGCGATATAGGACGCCATACCCGCCGTCATCGATAGGGGAAATCTCATTTCGTTTTGTCCTCGGAAGAAGTTTTGGTCTTGAGGAATGTATTCAGCGCCAGCAGCGGGAAAGAATTCCGGTACAAATGGTAGCGCAGGTAAAAAACCTTCGGGAATCCCGTGCCGGTGGCCAGTTCCTCATCCCAGGTTCCGTCGCCGTTCTGCGTACGGATCAAGTAGTCGATTGCATCGTGGAGGCTGGTGCTGGTGGTGTCGCCGCCCGCGAGCAGCGCCAGGATGGCCCACGCGGTTTGCGAGGGCGTGCTGGAGGCGGCGACAAAGCTGCCTGGTGTATAGCTCTCGCAGCTTTCTCCCCAGCCGCCGTCGAAGTTCTGGTTAGACCGCACCCATTCGAGCGCCCGCTGGACATACGCCTCGCGATCGCTTACGCCGGCCGCTGCCAGCCCGCGCAGCGCGAGGAACGTTCCGTAAATGTAATCGACGCCCCAGCGGCCATACCAGCTCCCATCGGATTCCTGGGTGCGGATGAGGTAATCAATCCCCTTGCGAATCGACGGATGGGAGCGATCGTGCCCGTAAGCGCACAAGGCCTCCATCACACGGCCCGTGATGTCGGGACAAGTGGGGTCGAGCATGGCGTTGTGGTCGGCGAAGGGAACGAAGCTCAACGGACGCCAATTGTTGTCGACGTCGAAGGCGGCCCAGCCGCCATCTTTCGACTGCATGTCGAGCAGCCACCGGACGGCCCGTTTTTCCGCCGCCTGCTGCGCCGCTTCGCTGGATGCCTCCGAGCGGCTGAGCGCCAGCAACACCATGGCGGTGTCGTCGATATCCGGATAAAACTCGTTGGCGAGTTCAAAATACCAGCCGGAAGGTGGTGTGTTGGGGCGCTTAACCGACCAATCGCCTTTGCGCCGGACTTCCTTGGTGAGCAGCCAATCCGCGCATTTTCGGAGAGCCTGCCGAGGAGGTTCGCTCGATTCGCCTACCGCGAAGGCAGCGATGGCGGCATCCCAAACCACCGAAAAACACGGCTGAAAGAAGAACCGCTTTCCGTCATCCACCAGCAAGGCGTCGAACTGCTTCTGTGCCTCCACGCGATCCGGATGATCGGGAGGATAGCCAAGCACGTCCAGCGCCATGATGACGTACATCATGGGCGGATAAATGCCCGCCAGACCATCGCTGTAGCGCGTCCGCTCCAGCATCCACTGTTTGGCTTTCTGGATGGCGCGGCCGCGGGCGGGCTTCCAGCCGTGCCTTTCCCAGAGCTTCATCATCCCATCCAGCCGCAGGAAGACGTTCCGCCAAGTGTAGTTCTCGCGCGATCGCGCAAATTCCGGATGGCCTCCGGCCAGGAACAGCTCCTTGAGATGGAACCCTTCGGGAACCGGCCGCCGCGGATTGGAAGAATGCACGATCGACAGCGGGATTACGATGGCCCGGGTCCAGGAGGACATCTGGTAGATGAACTTCCCCAGCAGCACGATTTCAGGGGGGATGGAAGGGCAATCCTCTCGAGGATAAAGATCGAAAAGGCTTAGATTTACCTTAACGTAGCTATTGGCGGCCTGAATGCCTCCCAAAGCCAAAATGAGCTCCCGGGCGCGGGCCAGCCGTTGGTCGTGGTAATCCACGCCCGCGACTTTCAGCGAGAAATATGCCTTGGCGGTGGCGCTGAGATCGGCGGGACCCTGAGGGTAGATGTTGAAGCCGCCGTCGGGCAACTGTCGCGCGAAAATCGAAGCCACGGCCTTGTCAATGAGCGGCCGCGTGGGCGGATTCCACACGCCGTTCACGGGCGGATGTAGCCAAAGCTGAAGCAGAATATAGTCCGATTCGAGCGTTGTGTCGGCGGTGAGTTCGGCCCACCAGTAACCCGGTTCGTGTTGCGTACGGAGGAAGTAAGCCAGAGTACGCTGGACCGCCTTGGATGTACCGGCCAGCAACGAGTCGACTACCTGCAACTGCGGCATCATACGCGTGCGACAGGCGCCAACCGGAGCGCCGACTGCTCCAGGTCCGAAGGGAGATGGAAGCGCACATCTTCTTCTTTTAGTTCCATCTCTTCCATAAAATCGAAGCCAAACTTGGTTTCGAGCGATTGGATCAACTCTTCCACCAAGTGCTCAGGCGCAGAAGCTCCCGCCGTGACGGCCACCGTGCGGACATCCCGCAACCAATCGGGATTGACCTCGCGGCTGTCGTCCACTAAGTACGCCGGCACGCCTTCATTTTCACAAACTTCCACCAAGCGGCGCGAATTCGAGCTGTTTTGCGATCCCACCACCAGCAGGACTTCGGTGAGCGGCACCACCGCCTTGACGCCCAGCTGCCGATTTTCGGTCGCGTAACAAATGTCCTGCGTTTTCGGGCCCTTGATGGCCGGGAAACGCTCTTTCAGCCGCTCGACGATGTCGCGGGTTTCATCCAGGCTCAGGGTCGTTTGAGTCAAATAAGCGATCTTCTCGGGGTCCCTGACGGTCAACTGATCGACGTCGGACACCGAGGATACCAGCTTGGTCGATTCGGGCGCTTCACCCAGGGTTCCGATGACTTCGTCATGGCCGGAGTGGCCGATCAAGACGATGGTGTAATCCTGGCGAGCAAACCGGACGGCCTCCAGGTGGACCTTAGTCACCAGCGGGCAGGTAGCGTCGATTACCTGTAGATTGCGCTGCTTGGCCTCATCGCGCACGGCGGGGGAAACGCCATGGGCGCTGAAAATAACCCTAGCTCCGGCGGGAACTTCACTGAGTTCCTCGACGAAGATCGCCCCGGCGCATCGCAGTTCGTCCACGACGTGCCGGTTGTGCACGATTTCCTTGCGAACGTAAACCGGTGCGCCATAGAGATTTAGAACGATCTTGACGACGTCGATGGCGCGTACCACCCCGGCGCAAAAACCGCGGGGGCGCAAGAGGATAATTTTCTTAACGGCAGTCCCGTCCCTAACCTCGCCCATATCCACAGATTATAGCAGTCATAGGGATGTTACAGGCAGGCTAGTTTGACACTCCCTTGCTAAGTTACAATGGAGTTGCTCCTCCCCCCGCAGTCTGATCAAAATGACTTCCGCACCGCCCTTCGTCCATCTGCACTGCCACACCGACTACTCGCTGCTCGACGGCGCTTGCGAAATCGGCCAGTTGATGGACCTAGCCGTCGAACAAAAAATGCCGGCCGTCGCGATGACCGATCACGGCAATCTGTTTGGCGCGGTCGAGTTTTATAACAGCGCCAAAGAGAAGGGCGTGCATCCGGTGATCGGCTGCGAGGTGTACGTCTCGCAGCAGGGGTTAACCAGTCGCAGCGATACTGACCGCTACAACCACCTGGTGCTGCTGTGCGAGAACCAGGAAGGTTATCGCAACCTGCTCAAGCTGGTGTCCACCGCGTTCCTGGAAGGCTTCTATTACAAGCCGCGCATCGACAAGGATTTGCTCGCGCAGCACTCTAAAGGGCTGATCGCGCTGTCCGCTTGCCTGCGCGGAGACATCAACGAAACCCTGCTGGCGAGCCGTTACGAGGAAGCCAAGCGCCTGGCTTACACCTACGCCGACATGTTCGGGAAGAATAATTTCTTTCTCGAAATCCAGGATCACGGGCTCGACCAGGACAAGCTGGTGCTTCCGCAGTTGCATCGGCTCTCGCAGGAAACGCGCATTCCGCTAGTGGCCACCAACGACTCGCACTACATGCGCAAGGACGACGCCCGCGCGCACGAGATCCTGCTGTGCATCCAGACCGGCAAGACCATGAGCGATCCCCAGCGCATGCGTTTCAGCCAGCCGGAGTTCTATCTCAAGACGCGCGACGAAATGCGCGTAATGTTCGG
>JBEKHQ010000456.1:0-3972 GCA_050012195.1 Bryobacteraceae bacterium
GGTTGGTACGACTTTGAATTTTTGTACAGTCAGTCGGATTCCAACCCAACCGATATTTCGGACACCACGCTGACCATAGCCACTATCGCTGGAACCGTGCTCGGCTCGCAAGTTCTCGAAAACGACGCGGATGGCGAAACCCTGGAGAATCAATATCTCGCCGGCCCCGGATATACCTGGCTTCCAGTCTGGGAAAATGGGTTTTCCAATAACGTGTTGGGAATCGACGACGTGCAAGCGTACACGAACGCAACCACTCCCGAACCGGCTAGCTATGTGCCCTGCGGTGTCGCTTTGGCCGCGCTCGCCCTTGTCGCGCACCGCAGACGCCGCTACCGCAGTTTGTAAGGGCGGACCCGCGGAAGTTGTGGCGCACCGAGACGCTAATCTAAGAGTGTGCCGAAACATACCTTCCTCCTTCTACTCGCCACCGGCGCTGCATTCGCCGAGGTTCACACCGTCACCCTGCGGCAGGCCGTGGACGTCGCCGTCAAACAGAACGCCGACGTAGTGCTGGCTCGGCTTGATGAACAAAAGGCCCAAGCCGCCGTCCGCATAGCCAAAGATCCGTTCTCGCCCAAAGTGTATGCCGGAAGCGGGCTCGCCAAGACCTACGGGTATCCGAGCAGCATCGAGGGCGCCGCTCCCTCCATCGTTCAGACTCGCACCGACATGGCGATATTCAACCGGCCGAAGACTTACGAACTCGCGCGGGCGCGCGAAAATGCCCGCGGCGTCGCCATCGCCACCGAATCGAAAAGCGATGAGGTCGCCTACCAGACCGCTTCGCTCTATCTCGACGCTCAGCAGATGACGCTCAACCTCAGATCGCTCAACCTGGAAGTGGAAAGCCTCCAGCGAGTCAGCGAAGCCATAAAGCTTCGAACCCGGGAAGGCCGCGAGCTGCCCATCTCCAACACCCGCGCGGCCGTGGATCTCGCGAGAGTGCGGCAGCGCGCCGAAGCGCTCCAGGAGGACCTGGATTATGCCCAAGCCTCGCTCGCGGTGGTACTCGGATATCCTGCCACCGATCGCGTCCAACCGGTGGACAACGAACCGGCGCGCTTGGAGGTTCCCGAAACCGAGCCGGCCGCCGTCGCGCTGGCTTTAGAAAACAGCAAGGATGTCCGGCGCCTGGAATCGCAGCTTCAGGCCAAGGGCCTCGAGCTTCGCGGCTATCACGCGGCGCGACTGCCCGTCATCGACGTCGTTGCGCAATACGCGCTGTTCGCTAAGAGCAATTACGACCAGTTCTTCACCCATTTCCAGCGCAACAACGGCGAAGTGGGCGCGGCCATCACGGTTCCGTTGCTGGTCGGCTCCGCGGCCAAAGGCTACCTGACGCAGGCCGAGACCGAAGCGCTGGAACTGCGCACGCAAATCAACCAGACGCGCAATCGTATCGAGCTCGACACCCAAAAGAGCTATCACGACATGCAGAAGGCGTCGTCGGCGCACGAAGTGGCCCGGCTCGATCTCGATTATGCCCGCGAACAGGTCTCGGTGCTGCTGTCGCAACGCGAAGAAGGCCGCGCGACGCAACAGGCCATCGACGACGCCCGCCTCCTCGAACAGGAAAAGTGGATCGTGTTTTACGACACCCAGCATGCGTTGGAGAACGCGCGCCTCAGCGTCCTGCGCGAGACCGGGACCCTGGCCGCGGCGCTGCGCTAAAGCCCTCAAGAGAGCACTAAGTCATCCCTCGCACTAAAATGTATGTCCAAAATGGCTTGGTTCGGAAAGCACGCCGTCTGTGCGCTCCCGCTGCTTCTAGTCTTCACGTCCTGCACAACGAATCCACGTGTGGTTGCTAGAACATACGTCGACAACGGCAACAAATACTTCAACCGAGCCAAGTTCAAGGAAGCGTCCATCATGTACCGGCGGGCCCTTAATAAGGACGCGAAATGCGCGGACGCCTGGTATCGTCTCGGCTTGACCAATCTCAAGCTTTCCGATCCCAAGGAGGCGCACAAGGACTTCACGCGCGCCATGGAAATCGATCCTTCCAACACCGACGCTCTTTCCAAACTCGGCGACCTGGATTTGCTGTTCTACGCGGCCAATCCGAAAACCAACAAGGGCATGCTGGCCGATTTGGAGGACGTAACCCAGCGTCTGTTAAGGAAAGACGTGCGCTCCTTCGACGGTTTGCGTTTTGCCGGCGAGATCGCGCTCATCCGAAACGACGTGACCACCGCCGTCCAGAAGTTCGAAGCCGCCAATGAAGCCCTGCCTTACCAGCCGCAACTGGTGTTGGAACTGGTCCAGACGCTGGTTGTAATTCATGAGATCGAACGCGCCGAGAAGCTCGCCACCGATCTGATCGCGAAGGACAAGACCTACGCGCCCATGTACGATTGGTTGTACGTTTATTATCTGCGCACCAATCGCGCCGCGCTGGCCGAGGACCTTCTGGAGAAAAAAGCGGAGAACAACCCCGCCGAGGGCCAGTATCTTTTGCAACTAGCCTTTCACTACTATCGGACCGGCCGGAAGCCCGAAATGGACGCGGCCATCGCGCGGCTCCTTTCGAATCCCAAGGAATTCGCCGACGCGCGCCTCGAAGTGGGCGATTTCTACGTCAAGATGGGTAATCTTCAGAAGGCGCTCGAACAATATACGGCGGGCCAGAAGGAAAACCCTAAGAACAATCGCGCCTACCGGAAGAAGATCATCGAGCTGCTCGGCACCGAGGGCAAGAACCAGGAAGCCTCCGCCCTGGCGGCTTCGATTCTCAAAGAGGATCCGAACGACCCGGAGGCCATCGCTCTCCAGGCCACGCTTGTGCTTCAAAAGTCGGGAAAGACCCAGGTGAAACAGGTCATTTCCATGCTTCAACCATTAGTCGCTAAAATGCCCCGTAACGTGCTGCTGCATTATAACTTGGGGCTCGCACTTACCGAGAGCGGTGAGCCTTCGAATTTAGACCAGGCGCGCCTTCAATTCGAGCAAGCGCTGGCGCTCGATCCCGGCTATGTTCCCGCCATGCTGAGTTCGGCGGAACTGGCCTTTCGGCGCGGCGACGACGCGCAAGCGGTGCAATCGGCCGGCGACGTTTTGAAGCACGACCCCACCAACCTCGCCGCCCGGCTCTATCGCGCCCGCGGATCGCGCAAGATGAAGCAGCCTGAGAGAGCGCTCGATGATTTGACCGTCGCCGTGGAGCTTTATCCGCATTCCACCGACGCACGATTCGAGCTGGCGCGTTTGAATCTGGAACAGCAGCGCTACGCCGATGCGGAAGCGGGTTTTGACGCGTTGGTCGCGGCCAACGATCCGCGCGGCTTGCCGGGAGTAATCGAAGCCAAAGGCAGGCAGGGGCATTGGGATCAAGCCTCGGATTTCGTCCGCGGCTTGCTGGCGCGATCGCCGGAGCGCGCCGATTACCGGAAGGCGCTGGCGGACGTCTATTTCCGCGCCGCTAAGTATCGGGAATCCGCGGCCCAATATCAGGCGCTCATCGCCGCCCAGCCGCAAGCGGAGGAACTGCAGGTCCGGTTGGGTGAATGCAAAGCTCGGCTCCGCGATTTCCGCGGCGCACTGGATGCATTCCAGCGAGCCCTGGAACTGGCGCCCAACGATCCCGCGCCGCATGTGAATCTGGCGATCCTCTACGACGAGACCGGATATCCAGCGGAAGCCCGCAAAGCTTACGAAGAAGCGCTCCACATTCAGCCGGACAATTCCACGGCGCTGAACAATCTCGCGTATCTCGACGCCGACACCGGCGTGGATCTGGATCAGGCGCTCGCGTACGCTCAGCGCGCCCGCCGCGCGCGGCCCGACGACCTGGAGGTGCTGGACACGCTCGGCTTCATCTATATCCAAAAAAATCTGACCGAGGACGGCCTCAGGATGTTGCGCGAATTGGTGAGCCGCAAACCGGAGAATGCCACCTTCCGCTTGCATCTGGCGCTGGCGCTTTATCAGAAAGGCGAGCGAGCGCTGGCCAGAAAGGAACTGCAAGCC
>JBEKHQ010000457.1:0-3958 GCA_050012195.1 Bryobacteraceae bacterium
CTTCGCATTGCGCTAATTCCTCCAGAACCACGACACTTGGTAATTTCTGTTACGGCTTTTTATCATACGCTGTTCGGCGGGTGAAAGGAAAGTGGCTCGGCGGAGGGGCGTGGGCTACTTTGAACTTCGTCGACGCAGTATACCTTCGACCAGGCCTGCGAGACATGGCGGCAATATCACTAGCTCCTTTGTGCAACTGGCGTCGCCTGCGACGGTTGCTAGACGGAAACATACTTTAGCGTCTAATAAAGTAGGGCGTTGCCTCGGGAGAGAGCATTGTCTTTTTCGCCCCCCGCCCACGATACTTTTGCTTATGCGCTGGCCCTTGATCCTCTTCCTATTTCTCGCGGCAACCGCCTGCCGATCCAGCCGTCCTGAGCAGCCCCCGCTTTCGCCTGGGGTCCTCAGGCCCGACGGTGCCGCGTTTCTCTTCTCCGTTGCGAACGGGGAGACCTGTTTCCTTTACGAAGCGAACATCGCAAGCGGCGCCATGCACCGTCTTACGCGGGCAAACACCGGTTGCGAGTCAGACCCAACCTTCTCCGCGGACGGCCATCAGCTCGCCTTTATGTTTGCGCGGGAGAGAGGCGCCCGCGCAGCTCTGATCCTAGCCAACCCGGACGGAACATCCCAACGGACGCTGGTATCCAGTGCCGAAGATAATTTCCAGCCCGTCTTCGTTCCGCATTCAAATCGGATTCTGTTTCTGCGTTCTGAAGTTTTTGGGCATTCCTCGCCCCTTGTTAATAACCGCCGTCACAAAATCGATCTTTTCTCCGCAGACCTGGCCAGCGGCGACGTAACTCAGATAACCCAGCAGAAGTTCTACGAATGCGGGCACGTCGCGGTCTCGGCTGATGGCAGGCGGATTATTTTGAGCGTAAACACTTATCCCGAGGGAAGTCACTTCCTAATCTTGCCCGCAGACGGGACGGGTACGACAATGCAGAGTCTTCAGCCGGCGGTCGCGAACGCGCCCAGCCCGCCAGAAGTCTACAACGCTTCGTTCCTTCCGGACGGGCGGAGCATCATTTTCTCTGCAGCCGCACAGCCTCCAACTGGGAACTTCGATTACAACGTCTACCGGCTAGACATCGCTTCCGGAGCCATGGGAAAACTCACCGCCGGCAGCGGCCTTCTCGACAGCCTTTCCGCCTCCGCGGACGGAAAGACGGCTGTGCTTCTCCGCCAGGGCGTGTATTCCATCCTTGACCTCGCAACTCATCACCTCACGACAGTGCCGATTCGACTCCATAACGTTCTTCGCAGCTTCTGATAATCCGGCGCTCAGCTGACCGCTGAGTCCTCCGCATGTCCATTTCGATATACCCGGCAACTGCCGCCGCGTGATAGACTGCGCTACGTAAGCGAGCAGACTAGGAGGCGCGATGCGGAAACTAGCGTTGATCTTTATTGCGGGCGCGGCGATCGCTCAGGCGCCGTCATTCAAGCCCGTCGGCAGCATGAGCCAACTGATGGTGAACATCATCTATCCCACTTCCGACGCGCTTTTTTATATCGAGCGCAACCCGCCGAAAACGGACGCGGATTGGGGCTTGATCAGCAACCAGGCGCTGATGCTGGCCGAATCCGGAAACCTGCTCATGCTGCCGGGCCGCGCCCGCGATCAAGGCAATTGGATCACGGATTCGAAAATGCTGGTGGATGTCGGCGCCGCCGCTTACAAACTGGCGCGCGCGAAGGATATGCAGGGAATTCTGGACCTCAACGACCAGCTCACGGCATCCTGCGTGGTCTGCCATGACCAATATCGGCCGGATTATCGGCACAGGCCTCCGGCGCAGTGATCCTCGCGCAGTGATTAGTGCGCCGCGAGGCCTTCGGTCAGCTCGATGCGCGTGCCCACCGGATCCAGAATGAACGCGATTTTCAAGCCGCCGAGCTGCGGCATCTCGCGATAAGCCATATCGAACGGCACGCCGTCCGCTTGCAGCTTTTTGCAAAACTCCTCCAGGCCCGTCACTTCGAAACCAATATGATCTAGCGAGCGGCCCTTGGTGGGCGCCGGCGCCGTTGCAGCCTTGATGAAATCCACTTCGCCGCCAGGGATCATGGCAGCCAGAAATGTGTCGCGCTTGCCCGGCGTGCCGCCGAAAGTCTTCACGTACCATTGGCGCAAGCCGTCGGGATCGGTGGTGGCCTCGTGAATATGGTGGAACGCGATCGGAGTCTTCAGGTTCGCATCTTCGATGAACTCGACCCTGACCTTCTCCGGAAAGACCGCGATGAGCTTCCTATTCTCCGGGCGATCCATGGAGAACGCGAGGCCGGCCGCCGAGAGCTTAGCTTTGATGTCGTCGTAGTTCTTCACGAGAAAGCCGAAGTGGTTCACGGTGGATCCATCCGACCCCTCGGTCGGCGGCGTCCTGGCTTTCTGGACCACGATGAAAACTCCCGGGAATTTGAGCAACTCGAGCGCGCCCGCGTGAGTCACTTCAGCGCCGAGCAAGTCGACCCAGAGTTTCTTTTGCGCGTCAGGATCGGCAACCACCAGGTGGATGTGCCCAATCGAAACGCCGCTTGCGTTCGGGGCGGCGAGTTGAGCACAGAGCGAACCGACGGAGGCCGCGACCAAGAGAAGGTAACGCATGGGTGTTAGACTATCACGGAAAGAGCTACGCTACCATTGAATCGAGTTCTCTGAAACGGATGAGCAACGTCGCTCCCACCGCTGCGCTGATCATCGCGATGGCGGCGCTGTGCGCGGGCCAGACTCCGAGTTGGGCCGCGCCGCGCACTTCGGACGGCCAGCCGGACCTCCAGGGAATTTGGAACACCACTACCATTACTCCGCTGGAGCGTCCGAAAGAATTCGCTCAAAAGCAAATCCTCACCGCCGACGAAGCGGCCGCGTACGAACAGCGTGTGGTCAGCCGTCGCGATGCGGAGCCGGACGGTCCCGATAGCGTCGCCGATCCGGCGGTGTGGTGGGAACGCGGGACCAAGGTTGTATCCACGCGCCACACGTCGCTGGTGATAGATCCGCCGGACGGCCGAGTTCCAGCCTTGACGGCCGAGGCGCAGAAACGCATGCTGGACAGCCGCGCCGAGACCAGGCGTCATCCCGCGGATGGTCCCCAGGATCGCAGTCTGCAAGAACGCTGCCTTCTGTCAAACGGCACTGGACCGCCCATGCTTCCCGGTCCCTACAACAACGACTATCAGATCGTGCAAACTCCCGGCTACGTGATGATCCTCATCGAAATGATCCACGACGTCCGAATTATTCCGCTGGACGGCCGCCCGCATCTCGCGCAGGATGTCCGGCTATGGATGGGCGATTCGCGCGGCCATTGGGAAGGCGAGTCGCTGGTGGTCGACACCACTAATTTCACCGATAAGACGCATTACCGTGGATCGGATCGGAATTTGCGCCTGGTGGAGCGCTTCACGCGGACCGGTCCGGAAACGATCCTGTACCAATTCACGGTTGACGATCCGACGGCTTTTACCAAATCCTGGACCGCTGAAATTCCCATGCAAGCCACCGTGGGACCCATCTACGAGTTCGCTTGTCACGAAGGGAATCGCGCGATGGAAAACATGCTCCGCAACGCCCGCGCTGAAGAGCGGCAGGCTGAAGAGGCCGCGAAGTAAATTGCTAAGAGGCTGCTGAAAAACTCCTGTGAGAGTCGCGCTGAAGACAAGCTAAAGCATGTCCCACATCGCTCCACCGGAGTGGCCGTGGCGGAGTTCCAGATGCCCGCCCGCGGTCTGCGGGGCTTGCGCGGCGACGAATTGGACGGACGAAACCGCCGCGTGGACCAGCGCCAATCTTCGTCGGTCGGCTTCACTTCGCTTTCTTCTCATCGGCCCGCGCTCCCGCCAGGATATCCGCCAGCGCGTAATTGCCTTCGTGGCAGGCGTACTCGTAGATGGGCCCGGACGTCGCGAGGAACGGAAGCTCGCCGGTCCAAGGCTTGGTGAACACGGTGGG
>JBEKHQ010000458.1:0-3951 GCA_050012195.1 Bryobacteraceae bacterium
CCGCCGACAAGATTCTGGAGGGCCTCGGCGGTGCGCCCGGCCGGAAGCTTCTGATTACCGATGGCGTGTTCTCGATGGACGGCGACATCGGTCCCCTGCCGGCGCTGGTGGAAAGCGCCGAGCGTCATGGCGCCATTATGATGATCGACGACGCGCATTCCTCGGGCGTTCTGGGCCGCAACGGCCGCGGCACGGTGGATCATTTCGGATTGCATGGCCGCGTGGACGTTCAGGTGGGCACGTTGTCGAAAGCGATCGGCGTGCTGGGCGGATATGTCTGCGGCAGCCGGGACTTGATCGACTTCCTCTACCAGCGCGCCCGCCCGTTTCTGTTCTCGACTTCACATCCCCCCGCGGTCCCGGCGGCCTGTCTGGCGGCTTTCGATATTCTCGAGCAGGAGCCGGAGCGCATTGAGCGTATGTGGGACAACACGCGTTATTTCAAAGCCGCTTTAAGAAGCGCCGGTTTCAATTCCGGCGAAAGCGAGACGCCGATCACACCCGTGCTGGTGGGAGAGGCGAAAACGGCGCACGCGTTTTCCGAGCAGCTGTTCGCGAACGGATTGCTGGCCACCGGCATCGGCTATCCCACCGTTCCCGAGGGCAGGGCCCGCGTTCGCACGATTGTAACGGCGACACACACGCGCGAAATGCTCGACCGTGCCGTCGATATCCTGGCGCGCGTGGCGAAACAAATGGAAATCCTGCCCTAGTTAGATCAGAATCGGCGGTATACCATCCGCGCTCGACGGCCGGCGTACCTTGGATTTTTACAAACTGTTTACGTTTATTTGGGGACACAGATACTCCGGAGTCGATCCAATGGAAGCATGACACGAAACTCGTTTATTCCAATCCTGCTGACGGCCATCTCACTCGAATGCGCGGCCTGGGGACAAACCCCGTTCTTCCCGAACAATTCGATTTTGAATTCGCTCCAGAGCATTACCGACTCTACGGCGCCATCCAATGGAGATTTGAATCCCTACGGTGTGGCCTTCGTCCCCGCCGGTTTCCCTGCGGGCGGCAGTATCGTCCCGGGCGACGTGCTGGTCTCGAACTTTAACGCCAGTAGCAATCTTGAGGGCACCGGCACCACCATCGTCAGCATTTCGCCAACCGGCCAGCAGACCCTTTTCGCCACTTCGGCCCTCATCGGATTGGACACCGCTCTCGGAGTCTTGTCGCGTGGCTTCGTGGTGGTGGGGAATGTTCCGGTGACATATCCGGACAATGTTTCGACGCCCGGGCAGGGGTCCCTCCAGATCTTCGATCGAAACGGGCATCTTGTCGCCACACTCAATGACCCGAACCTTCTGGACAGCCCCTGGGACCTCACCATCCACGATCAAGGATCGGCCGCTCAGGTGTTCGTCAGTAACCTCTTAAGCGGTACGGTGACGCGTCTGAACCTCATGATCAGTAACAGTGGGGTGGCGTTGGTTAGCAAGACGCGGATCGGGTCCGGGTTCGGTCATCAGATCATTCCCGCGATCGTGGCCGTAGGACCCACGGGTCTGGCATACGATCCAATCCGTGACACTTTGTATGTGGCGTCCACCGCCGACAACAGGATTTTCGGCATCGGCGACGCTGGCAGGCGGACCACCAGCGCGGATACGGGCTTTGTGGTCTTTGCGGATCAAACGCACCTGCACGGCCCCTTGGGATTGACCCTCAGTCCGAATGGCAACCTGATCACCGCTAACGGCGATGGGGTGAATGCGGGAGGCACACAGAACGATCTTGTGGAGTTCACCCAGGGAGGGTTTCTCGTGGCCACCTATCAACTTGACGGCGGGGCGCCTGGCGCGGCGTTCGGAGTTGCCAGCACCATTTCCCAAGGGGCCGTTCGCTTTGCCGCCGTGGATGATGTCCTGAATACGCTAACCATCTGGACCCTGCGCGCGCCATTCTGAGCGGGGATACGGAAATCCTAGGCCAGTTTGGGCGAGGTATCGTTGACCACTGAGCAATGCTCTCGGCATCGCTCAGCGTGACAAAGATCGAGCAATTCGATAGGCTGCGGCGATATCGTCAATCTGCATCTTAATCCGCTCGGTGTCTGACCCAAGGTTTCCCGGCTTCGCGGCCGGGGACGAGATCAAGCTTGCGGCCCAGGTGGCCATCGACCAGAACTTCAACCAATACGCGATCGCCTGGGTGCAAAACCTTTTCGGGAGGCAATGGGTATCCCACCGTTCCCGAGGGCAGGGCGTGTTCGCACGATTGTAACGGCGACACAGACGCACGAAATGCTCGACCGCGCCGTCGATATCCTGGCGCGTGGCGAAACAAATGGAAATCCTGCCTTAGTTAGCTCATTAGCCCGCAGCCGTTCGGCCAAGGAGGCCGTTGATCCAGCAATCCGGCCGTAATAGTTTTCGCGTGGCAAGAATTTAGGAAATCGACGAATCCATCCTGAACCTGCTCGACTGCCGAGTGGCGGGCGGCTCAATTTTTTTCTATCCCAACCAAAGTTGTTCACTAATTCACTTTTGTTTTTTCGAGAAGTATGAGACTCTGAAGAAGGCGGGTCGCCGCCCTCATCTTTAGTTACCCAGTTTGTAAAACTGCCCGGTAGCAAAAAACAGTAGTTCCGGCATGTTCCCCGGACGGAGGAAAATATGCTACCAACTTTTCTGTTGCCCGAAAGCATTGCTCAAGCAGACGGCACTGGACCGGAGTTCGATCTCGGATCCAAGCGGGGGAAGCTCTTAGTCTTGACCCTCGAAATCACAAGAATCATCGAGCAAGAGAGCTTGGACGTGTGCGTCTGGGGCTCTCCGGACGGCGAGAAGTGGAGCCACCAGCCTATAGCTGTGTTTCCGCCTAAGTTCTATTGCGGCATTTATTCCATTTTGCTCAACTTGGTTGCAAAGCCGGATATCAGATTCGTCCGCGTGACCTGGAAGATGAGCCGCTGGAGTAAAAGGGAAACGATACCCATGTTCGGGTTCTACGTATATGCGGAAGAGTCCGGAGCTCGAATCAGCGCCGCCGTTGCCTGACGAAAAAACGCGTCACAAGCGGTTGATCAAGCTTGCGACGTACCCCGCGCCGAACCCATTGTCGATATTCACAACTGTTACGTTGCTGGCGCAGCTATTCAACATGCCCAGGAGCGCGGCCAAGCCATTGAAGCTGGCGCCGTAACCGATGCTGGTGGGCACGGCGATCACCGGCGCCGAAACCATGCCACCCACTACGCTAGGCAGGGCGCCTTCCATTCCCGCCACCACGACCAGTACGCGCGCGGACATAAGGCGTTCGCTCGAGGCCATCAACCGGTGAATCCCAGCGACGCCGACATCGTGGATCGCCTCCACTTCGTTCCCCATTGTTTCGGCCGTGACCCGCGCCTCTTCGGCCACTGGAATGTCGCTGGTGCCGGCGCACACCACCGCCATTCTGCCCTTGCCGCGAATAGTGCGGTCGCGCCAAACCCGGATGGCCCCGGAGCAGGGAAAGTATTCGGCTTCCGGGAAAACCCCGCGCAGCTCTTCGGCAATGGCTGCGTCGGATCGCGTGATCAGCAGGTTCTGCGATTTTTCGAGCAGCCGGGTGGCGATCTCGATCACTTGCCGGGGCGTCTTACCTTTCCCGAAGATCACCTCTGTCAGACCATGACGAAGGTTGCGGTGATGATCCAGCTTGGCGAAACCGAGATCCTCGAACGGCAGGTGACGCATGTGATCGAGCGCCGCGTCGATATCCATCGCGCCCGAACGCACGCCTTCCAGCAAGCCCCGCAGTTGATCTTGATCCATCCCAACTTGAGGTTACCAGAGGCGCGCGCGGCGCTCACCACTGAATGACGTCGCCCACTTGTAGGCCATACTTCCCGGCCATGCCGCCGCCCATTTGGAGCTCGAATTCTGAAGTTTTATTGCCCCCATAATGCGGGCACTTGCTGGCCTGGGTGAGACAAGGCGGAAGGTTCTCGGCGAT
>JBEKHQ010000459.1:0-3942 GCA_050012195.1 Bryobacteraceae bacterium
AGCCGGCCTCGCCGATCAGTGCCAGGCCCCAAGCGCTCGGGCGCAAGCGGAGGTCCTCGGCGTTGGCGTCTTCTTTATTGACCACAATGTAGCGAACGCCGCGCGCCTTTAGCTCGAACGCGGCCGCTCGCCGCAGGTCGACGCGCATGGTCTGATTAGTCTGGCGTGGCCCTACACCCAGCGGGATCCAGCTGCCATTCGCGTCCAGCGTTTCCAGTCGAATTTGTGAATTCGTGTATTCGGGCGAGGACTCGATCTTCACGTCATCGACGGTTTGGTCGCCGCCGAAGTCGATCGCTACATAGTTCCCTGCCACAGCGGTTTCCCAGGTTCTCCAGCGCGTCACCGGGCTGTTGTCAAACGCGAGCTGAACGTCCCAGGGATTCGGCCGCGCACTCAAACGCCATTGGGGCGACCGCGGGATCTCTCGGTCGCCCGCGAAGATACGGAATTCGGATATGCTCCACATTTCCGCGCCGGCCGCGTACGTCTGAACCGCGCGGATCTTTTTGAGCGGACGCGCGGGAAACGGAAAGTCCAAAACAACCGTGGGTTGGAATCCGGCAAAGATCGGAGTCCAGAGGATATCGCCCAAAACCTCGTTCGGCGCGCTGAGATATCGCACCAGCATTCGACGCGTGGTGTAAGCCTCGGAGGTGGCTCCAAACAGGAAAACGGATTCGCCTTTCGGGACTTGGTCCTCGATCAGACGGTCGGTCGTATAGCCTGGGCTCAAGCGGCGCAGGTAGGAGTCCTCGGATTCGATGCGAAGGGCGGCTTCGACGGGAATGCCGTCGATGTGCCAGGCCGAGGGCGCGCAGTAAATCCCCACGATGGAAGGCCACGAGAGAATCGCATGCGCGATCATGACGCTAAATAGGACTCCAGGCCAGCGAGCCAGCGCTAGTGCCAGGGCGAGCGACAGAAACGGCAGCGGGGGAATCAGAAATCGGGTGCCGATGTTGTCCAAGTAAGGCAGCGCAAAGATTACGCTCGCGAGCAACAATCTGCGGCCCTGTTGGAATCGGAGACCGAGCAACGCCAGCGGAGCCAACAAAAAGATGGGGCCTAACAGACCCCCAAGGGTGGTGCCGCGATAGGTTACTTCGAGGGGAATCTGCCGGCGATCCTTCAGTTCGTAGTGCCGCAGTCCTGTCTGATAATCGCGTTCGAAGGAAACATGGACCCAGCGGTTCGGAAAAATTCGGTTGGCGAACGGCGCGACCGGATTCTGGACCCAGATCCAGTTCTTGACTAACCACGGCGCGGCCGTAAGAGCCAGCATCGCCGTGATGGTTAACAAAGGCCGCAAACGCCGCAATTTCCATCCCACGAAACCGAGCGCATAAATCGGCGCGAGAAAGCCTGTATACTTCACCGCGATCGCGAACCCGGCAAGAATTCCGACCAAGATCAACAGGCGGTTGTCGCGTTGTTGATCCCAAATTTGAAGCAGATAGAACGTCGCGAAGAGAACCGTGGCGAGCGCCACATCGTTGTATGCGCTCGATCCATCGATGCCGGCGACCGGCGCCGCGTAAACCATCACGGCGGCCGCGACGCCCGCCAGCGGAAAGCCGAATCGCCGCGCGTAGCCGAGCACCAGCCCGGGCAGGGTCGCGAGGAAGGCCAAGTGGACCAGCGCCGCCGAGGAGTGCTTTCCGAACGCGTAGGCCATCAGGAACAGCAATTCCACGCCCTGCGAGATATTGAAGTAAATGTCGGTGGGCACGCGTTCGAATCCATGCGCGCGGTTGTAATGATCGACCACCGCGAGATGATACGCGTTTCCATCCGGACTGATCTCCGGCGCTAACGCCCAGATGAAGTACACCAGGGTGAAAGCGGCGAAGATGATTGGGAAACTCCAGCGCCATAGTCTCGGGAGATCGGAGGGCGGTTGCGGTTCCTCGGTTTGTCGTCTCCAAAGCAGCACTGAAGCGACGGAGACCGCGGCGAGAGCGATGTAGACGCCCTTGCGAGCGAGATGCGTGGCGCAGAGCAAAAACAGGATCGTGCTGAGCGAGGCCGCCCCTAATGGAAAAGCAAGAGACAGCGCTTCCGTTCGCGGCAGACGAATCTTCAGAAGCCGGAAGAGCAAGATACCGAGGGAAAGCGCGGTGGCAATGGTGAGTGACGCTCCGAACAGAATGTACAGCAACTCACGAGCGGATGACACTATTGCTGGTCCACAATCCCGGGCCGGTCCACGATTTCGATGGTTCTGACCGCCAAGCCGAGATCGCGCACGTCGGAGCCCACGCGGATCGTCCGATCGACATGCAAGGCCACCGTGACCTGCTTAGCGCCGGGCGACTTCTTCACCGGCGTCTTCAAGAAGATCGCATGTCCGCAATCGCGGATTTCCGAGCGCGCGTACGGCTTACCGTCAATCGTCACCCAGACAATGATCGGCTGCGTCTGGATTTGGATTGGCGCGCAGAAAGCCTCCACGCGAAGCTCGCCTTCCCCACTCGCGGGGGCACCCAGGCGAACGGACGCTTCTTTCGGCATCCAACGGAAATCCCCTTCCGAAGCGTACCAGGAAGCATCCAGCAGGGAGTCCATGGACGGATGACCCAGTTCGATGCGACGGGGCACCGCGATCTGAAGGAACGCCGACTTGAACAGACCGGTGATCTCGCGGAGCTGTCCGTCCTCCAGGTGGTAAACCACGGCGTGATCGAGTGCCAGCTCGGCGCGAAGTCTGTCTTCGGGCAAGGTATAGTCGGCGACGTTGCCAACTTCGAGAGCCGGTGGAATCTTTTGGACTGTGTCCGGCGTCAGGTAGACCTCGCTGGCGCCGACCAACCGGAACGGGTGGTCATAGACGCCGTTCCAGAACAGTTCCGCCCCGACACCCTCCAGTACGATCGTCTTGCCGGGATCCTTTTCATGCACAGCCCGCACTCCAAGCACCAGCTTCTTAACCGGTACGCTATGCGACCAAACATATCGGGAAGCGATACGCGCGTTTGGAATTGAGCAGGCCAGATAGGCTGCAACCGATACGAAAGTGAAGGCCCGGTAGATCGGGCTCCGGCTAAAACCGACGATTATCGCGTAAGAGCCGAGCAGCGCCAAGCCGATGCTGGGAACTGTGAGGTAATAGTCAGTGATGTGATCCCGAACGGGTAGGAAAGGCGCCACCGCGATGGCAAACCAGCCCAGACAAAAGAGCGGCAGCCGGTCGGACCTTAACAGCCGCCATCCGACGAAGCCTAGTAGAGCCGCGGACAGTAGAATCGCCAGGCAAATTGCGGCGAAGCGAAATTGGGGCCAATATTGAGCGGCTGGGCTGGGTCCTAGAACGATGTTCCAGTAACGCAGCAGCGTTGGGAACATCGAAGCATCCAGATGCAGCGCATAGATGTTATTCCTGAGTTTGACTTGGACGACTCTATCTACAAAGGTGAAAGCGATGGAGGGTAGGAGCAGGAACGCGGTCTGGCTGACGAACCTCCTCGCGAACAGGACCACATACAACAGGGCAATCAGCGGATACATCACATTGATTTCCAAAATCCCGAACCCGACTAAAAAGCTTGCCCACTGCAGGGCGTTAAACCTCCAGTCGTCCGTTTGGATATAGCGGACCAGGGCGTAAAAGCTCAGCAAGAAAACGAAGCTTGCCAGAATCTCGTTGTAGGCCGCGGTCCAGGTGAGCGGCCAGGCCAGCACTCCATTCGCAACCCATAGGACCGGCGCCAAGAAACTTGCCCAGACGGACTTCGTGAGCGAGCGCGCGACAATCCCCAGCAGCGCAATGTTGCCGAGCTCGGTGACGTAAACGGCGATGCGGCTGGGCAGCGCATTGAGTCCGAACAGTGAGTAAAAAGCCATAAAGAAGGCTCGCTCGCTGAGGGGCCGAACGGTGCCTTGAGCCATGGGCGCGAACAGGGCGTGCGCCAAATCGGACCAGTTGTGGACTTGGAGCCGAAG
>JBEKHQ010000460.1:0-3924 GCA_050012195.1 Bryobacteraceae bacterium
CCGATAGAAAGATTTGTCGATAACCAGGCTGGCGATGACGTCTTGGCCGAAGAGAACTCGGCGCTGCTCCTGCATGTCGTGGAATTCGATGGGGAAGCAATCGGTGGAGTTTCGGACTTCGTCCTCGCTCAGCAGCAACGGAGAAGGATTGCCCTGCCCGCGCCACCATTTGAAGACCGCTTCGGAGGCGCCCAGGCCCGCGGGCGAAACCTCCGTCAAGACGCACAATACGTTGACGTCGGAATACTGCCCGTGATGATCGCCGCCAGCCGCCGATCCGTAGAGAATGACCGACACCAGGGTTTGCGAATGAGCTTTGCGCAAACGATCCACTAGTTCTTCGAGCTTTTGTTCCATGTTTTCCCGTTTACGGGCCTACCAGTCACTCGACGCACCGCCGCCGCCCGAGTCACCGCCTCCGAATCCACCAAATCCGCCGCCGCCACCGCTGGAGTCATAGCCGCCGAAGCCCCCTCCGCCACCTCCGCCTCGACCGCCTAATAGGTTACCGAGAATGAGGCCGGTCCAGAAACCGCCGCCACCGCCACGCCGCATCAGAAACAGCAACAGGATCAGACCGATAACAATCAGCGGCCATGGAATTCGCGGCTGCGAGCGCCCCACGCGCCTCTGAGGTCGAAGGCTGAAATCCAGCGCAACGCCCTTGGCGGCCGCAATGCGGGACCCCATTTCCTCGGCCGCCGCGAACAGCCCCGCGCCGTATGCGCCCTGACGCAGCAGCGGCCTAGCCTCCCGCAAAACGCTTCCGACGAAGCCGTCCGGGAGATTCGGCTCCAGGCCGTAGCCCACTTCGATGCGGTCCTTATGATCTTTGATCGCGATCAGCAGCAGGATGCCTTCATCCTTGCCCTTCTTGCCGATGCCCCACTGCCGGTACAGCGCGTTGGAAACGTCTTCCACCGGCTGCCCATCCAGCGAGTCCAGCGTGACGATCGCCATCTGAACTCCGGTGGCTTGCTCCACGCGCGCGCAATACGTTTCCAGTTGCGCTCGCGCTCCTTGGTCCAGCACTTTCGCGAAGTCGCTGACATAGCCCTGCGGCTTTAACTTCGTGAGGTCAAGGGCAACGAGGCAGGTGGAGCACAACAGCGCGGGCAGAAGGCCCTGCGCCAAGCGGCGCCCCAATCGAGTTAACAGGCGAGGTCCTCGCGGCGCACGTGAAATTCGCCGAGATTGCCCAGCATGGCCAGCGTAATGTTGCTCGGATCGAAAAATTCCTGGGCGATCCCCTGCACCTGCTCGGCGGTGATCTCCTCGATGCTCTGGAGCATTTCGTCCAGAGTGAAGAAGCGCTTGAAGTACAATTCCTGCCGCGCCAGATTACTCATGCGGCTGAAGGTGGATTCCAACCCCAGCATGAACGAGCCTTTCAGATGATCCTTGGCGCGCCGCAGTTCGTCCGCCGGGACCAGGTTCTCCTTTATTTCGCGCAGCTCTTTGACGATCGATTGGATCACTTGCCCGGCCGTCTCCACCGAAGTACCGGCATAGATCGCCATGCAGCCCGTGTCGCGATACATGCTGAGCTCCGAGTACACCGCATACGCCAACCCCTGCTTCTCGCGGATGTTCTGGAACAGGCGCGAGCTCATGCCGCCTCCGAGCACCGTGTTCAGCGCGAAGCAGGCGAATCGCAACTCGTGAGAAAACGGATAAGCCGGAACGCCCATGTACAGATGCGTCTGTTCGAGCGAAGTCTTATTGCGCAGAACGATTCGCGCGTGCGGGATCGGCGCCCGATCCGGCGGCTGGCTGCCGTCGAACCGCAGATCCGCGAAGCGCTCGCGGGCGAGATCGACGAGTTGCCGGTGATCCAAATTCCCCGCCGCGGTGATCAAAATATTCGACGGGGAATAATAGCGGGTGCAACACTCGTGGATCATCTCGCGATTGAAATTCCGCACCGTCTCCTTGGTGCCCAGGATCGGTTTGCCCAGCGGATGATCCTTCCAGAAATTGCTGGTGAAGATCTCGTGAAGAAGATACTCGGGGTTATCCACCTCCATCTTGAGTTCTTCGAGGATTACGCTCTTTTCCTTTTCGATGTCCTCCTCGCGGAACAGCGGGTTGAGCACCAGGTCCGCCAAGACGTCAAAGGCCAGGGGCAGATGCTCGTCCAGAACCTTGGTGTTGTAACTCACCATTTCCTTGGCGGTGAAGGCATCCAGTCCGCCGCCGATGGAATCCACCGAGCGCGCGATTTCCTCGGCCGACCGGTTGCTGGTCCCCTTGAAAACCATGTGCTCGATAAAGTGCGAAATGCCGTTCTCCCGAGCCGATTCGGAGCGCGAACCTTTTCGAATCCACACTCCGAGCGAAACCGAGCGCACATGCTGCATCCGCTCCGAAATGACTCGCACCCCGTTAGGCAAGGTGGTGGTCTCGATATCCCGGATTTGAAGAGGTACCTCGGTGATGGTCACTGCATCCATTTTATCGCGTTTGCGACAGCGCTCAATGCTATACTCTAAATGTGCCGCAAACCGTTGTAGGGCTTGAACTTCCAGACCTACAAGAAGCCTTGGGAGGCAGCTTTCCATCCTTTCGGGCTCGCCAAATCTACGAGGCCGTCTACCGGCAGAGAGTCTCGGATTGGGTTCAAATCACCAGCCTGCCGGTAACTCTAAGAAAAGAATTATCTTCCAGGCTTTCTTTCGGCCTTCCGCAACTGGTGTCCGAGTACAAATCGACCGACGGAACCCGCCGTTATCTCCTCGGTATGGAGGACCAGCGGACTATCGAGACGGTCTTCATGCCGGAGGAGGATCGCTCTACCATCTGCATTTCGAGCCAGGTTGGGTGCGCGGTGAACTGTAAGTTCTGCCTGACGGCGTTGCTCGGACTGGAGCGTAATCTGACCGCCGGCGAGATTGTCGGGCAGGTGCTGTTAGTGATGCAGGCGCGCCAGCTCGCCGCGGCGAAGGATCGGGTCAACATCGTGATGATGGGGATGGGCGAACCGCTGCTGAATCTCGCGAACGTAATCAAAGCGACACGGTTGCTGACGGACCCCGACGGCATCGGACTCTCGGCGCGCCGGATCACTCTTTCGACCGCCGGGATCGTCCCCAAGATCGAAGAACTGGGCCGCGAGCCGGTGCGTCCAAAATTGGCGGTGTCGCTCAACGCGTCCACCGAGGAGCAGCGGCGCGAGCTGATGCCGATCACGCGCAAGTATTCGTTGAAGGATTTGCTGGCGGCGTGCAAGGCATACCCCCTGCGTCCTTGGGAGAAGCTGACGTTCGAATATGCGTTGCTCAAGGGCGTGAATGACAGCGAAGCGGATGCCCGGCGGGTGGTGAAGTTACTGGCGCACCTGAACGCGAAAGTGAACCTGATCGCGTTGAATCCGGGACCGGGGATTCCGTACGAGACGCCGGATGCGGAGCGCGTGCGGTCGTTCCAGGCAATTGTGCGGAGGTCGATGCCGTGCTTTGTGCGGAGGCCGCGCGGGCGCGACATTTTCGCGGCCTGCGGGCAGTTGAAGCGGGAGGGTGTGGTTCAATTAGAGCGGACAGCAGCGTCGCTTCAGGGCTCACCCAGTTCTCGAAGAACTTCCGCGTAAAGATCGGGTCCGATCCAGAATCGGGCGATCTGGATCAATTCATCGAGCACGGGTTTTCCGAGATCAATCAGCCCTGCCCGTTTCGCACTGGCCACGACACCCAGAAGACCAATGACATGAAGGCCATCCGCGGCAGCGGCCCGACGACCACGGCGTTCATCCACGAGCAGAAGGTCGGCGTGCTGCTCTACCGCGAGCACGATTGCCTCGGCTTCGCCGGCGTCCAGATACCCCCCGCAGCTCTTGTACGCGGTTCTGGTTTGTCGCGGAGGCGACTACCAGCCATGGCATTGAAGCAAGATCGATTGCGGGCGGCAGATCACTTCTGGAGTTCGTCA
>JBEKHQ010000461.1:0-3916 GCA_050012195.1 Bryobacteraceae bacterium
CGATCCTTGCCGGAGTTGTGCGAAACCGGCTCGGCGTCCACCGCGCCATAGGAGGATATGGCGTCGCCAGGCACTTCCATCAGGGCCACCACGGAGGCTCCGTAGAATTCGTAGACGTCCAGCAGTTGCCGGATGCAGGGCGTCTCGGAATCGATCACGTCATCGGAGAGCACCACCGCGAACGGCTCGTTGCCAACCAATTCCTTCGCGCGCAGCACCGCGTGGCCGAGTCCCAGCGCTTCCTTCTGCCGCACATAGGAGACGTCGATCATGTCGGAAACGTCGCGCACGATCTTCAGGAGATCCTTCTTGTTCTTGGCCTCCAGAGTCTGCTCCAGCTCGAAACTGACGTCGAAATGATCCTCAATGGAGCTCTTTCCGCGTCCCGTGACGATGATGATGTTTTGTATGCCGGAATGCATGGCTTCTTCGACGCCGTATTGAATGAGAGGCTTGTCCACCAGCGGGAGCATCTCCTTGGGTTGGGCCTTGGTGGCGGGAAGAAATCGCGTGCCCAGTCCTGCGGCGGGGAAGACTGCTTTGCGCACTTTGGGGATCATGTTGGGTTCTCGTCTAGAGATCGGGAAAAAGGACGCCGGACGTTAGTTCGAGGGGATAATCGGGGAGAGCGAGCGAGGACACGTACTGCAGGCCCCAGTCCGTGTAGACCGCGAACCGCTTGGACAGAGGATCCACTACCCAGATGTTCGGAACGCCCCAAACGCGGTATTCTTCCAGCTTCTCGACGACGTCGTGATAGCGGTCGTCCGAGGAAAGAATCTCGATAACCACCAAGGGAGCTTGTTCCGGCAGCTCCCTTTTCGGTGGGGTCACAAACACCGCGGTATCCGGGATGCGATACAGGTCCGGTGCGAGCTTCATGCGCACGTCCGAGCAAGCAAACAAGCGATGCGGCGCTCGAACGGCTTCGAATAGAGACGATAGCAACGTCTGGATTCTTCCATGGGTATAGCTTGGCATTACTCGCTCGACAACCTCGCCGTGAACGAACTCGGCATCGTGTTCGAACGTCATGTGCAGGTACTGCTCGGCTGTGATCTGCGCTTGAGTAGCCATTGTCGTCTAGAGATCGGAAAAAAGAAGCCCTGGCGTTAGTTCGAGGGGATGGTCTGGAAGAGCCAGCGAGGACACGTACTGCAAGCCTGCCTCGTTATAGAATGCCAGGCGCTTGTTGCGCGGGTCCACTACCCAGATATTCGGAACGCCAAACACGCGGTATTCCTCGAGCTTCTGCATGAGGTTCGGATGGCGCTCGTCTTTGGACAAAATCTCGATCGCAATCAGGGGCGGCGTGGAAGGTACGTCCTCTTGCGGCGGTTGGCCACCGAACACGGAAATGTCTGGAATGCGGAAGACACGAGGCTCTAGCCGCAATCGGAGTTCCGGACGAGGGAACAGGGGATGGGATCGGATCAAACGTCCGATCTCCATCAGGATTAGAAACTGGATGAGTGAATGTACGTTGTCTGGCATGCTGCGCTCGACAATCTCGCCATGCACGAACTCGGCGTCATGTTCGAACGTCATGTGGAGGTACTGCTCGGCCGTGATCTGTGCTTTGGTGGCCATCTGTGGGAAGCATAGCATGGCGCGCGCCGCCCCCGGATTTCTTCCATCTGGCGCGTAAATAGGCCATTTCGACCCGATCCGCACGGGAAAAACGGCAGTCACGCTATAATGTCGGTTACCCCACCCGCAGCCCGCCTTGTGGCCGCGCCTCTGGAGAAACGAATGGCTTACGTTATTGCGGAACCTTGCATCGGCACGAAGGACACGGCCTGTATCGATGCCTGCCCGGTCGATTGCATCCACCCCAAAAAGGACGAACCCAACTTCGCCGAGCACAACATGATTTATATCGATCCAGTGGAGTGCATCGACTGCGGCGCATGCGTGCCGGTGTGTCCCGTCTCGGCGATTTTCGCCCTCGATGACCTGCCCGAAAAGTGGGGCAGCTTTACCAAACTCAACGCTGAATACTTCGGCAGGTAACGCGCTACGGACGGTAGATCGCCGAACTGGTGTCGGTTTCCCATACTTGAATGGCCGAAATGCGCACCGGGACCGCATTGTTGAGTCCGACGCTCACTTTGTCGTAAAAGTACTTGGCAATGTTCTCCGCCGAGGGGTTAATTTCGTCAAACGGCGGCAGATCGTTGATGAAGTGATGGTCCAAGTACCCAATCGCGCCGCTGATGAGCCGATTCACCTCCAGGAAATCCACCAGCAGGCCGGTTGAATCCAGGTGCTCGCCCTCCACTGTCACCCGCACCCGATAGTTATGCCCGTGCACGTCTTCGGACTTGCCATGGTAGTTGCGGAGCGCGTGCCCGGCGGCGAAGGTCTGTTCCACGGTGACTTCAAACATGGTTCAATTCAAACCTCGAAAAATCTCTCCACGGCTTTCAGCTCGGTGGTGAAACCATAGGGCGGCAGGCTGTCGAAAAACACCTGGCCATAGCGCTGCTTCGTAATACGATTATCCAGCAAGACCAGCACGCCGCGGTCGGTCTTGCTGCGGATCAGCCGGCCGAAGCCTTGCTTCAGCGCCAGCGCGGCCTGCGGGATCTGGTAATCATAGAATGGATTGCCGCCCTCGTCGCGGATGCGTTCGATGCGTGCTTCCACCACCGGGTCGCTCGGCACCGCAAACGGCAGCTTGTCGATAATGACGCAGCTCAGCTGATCGCCCTGCACGTCCACGCCTTGCCAGAACGACGACGTCGCGAACAGTACGCAGTGCGGCGTGTCGCGAAACTCATCCAGCAGCGCATTGCGCGGGCCGGTGCCCTGCATCAGCGTCGGATAGTCGATTTCAAGCGATACGCGATCGTACACCAGCCGCATCTGCTGATAGCTGGTGAAGAGCACGAAGGCACGCCCCTGGCTGTGGCTGAGGATGCGCGTGATTTCGCCGGCAGCGGCGCCGGGGAACGCGGGCGAACGCGGATCGGGCAGGTGCTGGGGAACGTACAGCAGCGCTTGCCTGGCGTATTGGAAATGGCTGGGCACAACCAGCGACCGGGCGTGGCGGATGCCCAGGCGCCGCTCGGTGAATTCGAACGTCTCACCCACCGCCAGCGTCGCGGAGGTCAGAATCACGGTGTCCAGCTTGTCGAAAAGTTTCTCTTCCAGCAGCGAGGAGACGTCGATGGGAGTGGCCTGCAGAAAACACCCGCGCCCGCGGCGCTCCACCCAATAAACGTAGGAGCGGTCCGCGCCTTTATGCCAAAAATCCAGACGCTGCCGCAGCTCTTGCGCGCGGCGAAACAGCGGGACCACGTCTTCGGGCGCGTTCTTCACCAGTTGCAGTTGCGTAGCAATCAGCTCCAGCGCCAGTTGCAGATTCTCCAGCGCTTCGCCATGCTGGTCGAAAAACGCCGCGTGGTTCTTGAACGCCACGCGGCCTTCGGACTCGCCGAACAGCAGGAAAAACTGCTGCGAACGATCGTCCAAGGTGTCGAGCACCCGGTCCAGCTCCGCGGACCCGAACTGTTTGGCGCGCGAAACCAGGGCGATGTCGCGTCCCAACTCCTGGAATTGATAATTGCTCACCCCCACGCCAAAGTATTTCCCGGCCACGTCCTCGATCTCGTGCGCTTCGTCGAACACCACCGCGGCGTACTCCGGGATGATACCGCCAAAGTCTTCGTCCTTCACCGCCAGGTCGGCGAAGAACAGGTGATGATTGACGATAATGATGTCACTCTCGTGCGCCCGGCGATGCATCTCGGTGAGAAAGCAGCGCTCGAACTGCTGGCACTTCTGCCCGGTGCACAGGTCGCGCCGCGCGTCCAGTTTCTGCCAGGCGGAGCTGGCTTCGGGCAGCGTCTTGATCTCGGAGCGGTCGCCCGTCGTGGTGGTCTTCTCCCACTCGCGGATGATTTGAAAATCT
>JBEKHQ010000462.1:0-3899 GCA_050012195.1 Bryobacteraceae bacterium
CGAGATCGGCCTCGGGCACCACATGCAGAAGGCTGGGGAGCGCGGGATCTTTGAACGTGAGCTTGTGGGAGTCGCTCAATTCCATGCCGGGAGGCGGGGGAATCTGAAGCAGGAAATAAATTTGTTCGTCGCCGAGCACTTCGCCATGCGGGGGATTGTACTTTTTCACGAGCGCGGCCACCGCCTCGTCGTCGTGCCAGTCAAAGTCGCCGTTGCCTTCATAAATCGTGTTGGCGAGTCCAACGCAAAGAATCGCGGCCACCACGGCGACCGCTCTCCACGGCCGGTCCGGCCGGTCTAACCGCGCGGCGATGGCGCTTAGTCCCGTGGCGGCGAGAATGGCGAGAAAGGGCGTCAGCAGCAGATAGTAGCGCTGAAACGTGGGGCGGGCGATGGAAATGTGAACGGCGAGAGCCAGCGCCAGCCAACCGCACAAGTAAAACTCGGCGCGCCGCCGGCGGTGCCACTGGCTTCGGGTGGCGATGAATCGAAGTCCGGCGAACGCCAGCAGTCCAAGCATAAGCGCCTGGGAAGAATTCGCCCACATACTGAACACGTCGAGGTTGTGAGCGGTGGCGCCTTCCCAATTTTCCTGGCGATGGAAGAGATGATATTCGAAAATATTGAAGAGGGTCGGGTAATATCCCTGTGCCAGGAGGCGAATCACGGGTACGAACGCGATCACCGCGCCCACGACGAAAGCCGAAGCTTTGCGCCAGCGGTTTCCCGCGCGATTGCAGATGATCATCCAAATGAGCAGAATCGGCGCCACCGGGGCGGTGAGCAGAGACCCCGCGGCGGCGCCGGCTCCCAACAAGCCCGCCGAGCCGGCCAGCAGGATGCTCTTTCGATCGGCGCTGAAAATCGCCACTCGAAAAGCGGCGACGCTCAAGAAGAGGCAAAAGCCATAGGCCTGCGCAACGGTGCCGAAGGTGAAAACCTGAATGTTCAAGCCCACCAGCAGCGCGGTGATGACGGCCGCCGGGAAGCGCCAGTTGGCTATCGGGAAGCGCGCCAGCAGAAAGTCGGCGGTCAACAGAACGGCGCCGGCGGTCAGCAGCGCCGCCACGGCATGGGCCGTGCGCCAGCTTTCGCCGAAAACGAACATCCACATTGCGTTCCAATAGGCGTTCAGAGGCGTCTGGGGAAACAGAAAATCGATGTACGGCCGGCGTCCGTGCTTGATCAACTGCGCGGCCAACAGGTGGAAACCTTCATCGGAGGCGTACGCGCGCGTCTCGGCGTAGACCAGGAGAGCCGCCGCGAGCGCCGCCGCCAATCCGCACAGAATACCGAACGCGCGCTGGTTTCGTCCGTGGGGCGAGAGGTTATTCTCGATCACAGCTTACATCTTGACTGATCGGAGGAGGATCGTGCATCGGGTGCTCTGGTAAACTGGTGTCGCGCCGGGATGAGTAAACTCGGCGGGATTTCTGGGCGAAGGATGAAGCGCTATCGCAGCGTGTTGGGATTGTGCGCCGGAGTTGCCCTACTGTTGGGGACGGTGTATGCGCAGCGCGAATTCCGCGTGTATCGCAGCATGGAGCCCTACGACGATGTCCAACTCCCTCCGGACTGGCATGAGAAAACGGAGTGGATCTTCGCGCGATTGATGTATCCGCAGCACCCGCACGCGCGCTTCGGCAGGTACTACGGCTATCGCGGATCGTTCAACTGGCTGGAGGGCGGCACTAGCTGGTCGCAGGATTATCCTCGGGCGGACCGCCACTTCGCGCTGGCGCTCCGCCGATTGACTCGCGTGAACGTCCGTTCGGTGGAGCAGCCGGTCAACCTCGATGACGGTGACGATGTTTACAATTGGCCCTGGCTGGCCGCCGGCGAGATGGGCGATTGGAAGCTGACCGAAGCGCAGGCCAAGAAGCTGCGCGATTATCTGCTGCGCGGCGGATTCCTGATGCTGGACGATTTTTGGGGAACCGAGGAGTGGGACCGGTTCGAGGAGAGCATGCGGCTGGTGTTTCCGGATCGGGCGATCGTGGAGATCGACGGCGCCGATTCTATTTTCCACACCGTCTATGACCTGGACGATCGCTATCAGGTTCCCGGCGAATGGGCATTGCGAAGAGGCACCACGTATCGAAACGACGGCTCCGTGCCGCACTGGCGCGGAATTTACGACGACCGGGGCCGCCTGATGGTGGCCATGGATTTTAATTCCGACGTGGGCGATTCCTGGGAGTGGGCCGACGATCCGGAGTATCCGGAGAAATACTCAGCGCTGGGAATACGCATCGGCGTGGACTACGTGATTTACTCGATGACGCATTGATCCCGCGGCGGCTCAGCGCAAGTTGAACTTCTTCATCTTGTAGCGCAGCGTGTCGCGCGTGACCCCCAGCAGTACGGCCGCGCGGGTTTGATTGCCGCCGGCTTTTTCCAGCGCCTTCTTCACCAGGTTTTTTTCCGCTTCTTCCAGGCTCACTTCAAACGGAGCATCCGGGGCCCGTGGATCGGTCTGCACGGACGACTCCTGGAACGCGACCAGCGGCACCTTGCCGCTATAAGCAATCTGCAGGCTGGACGCTTGGATCCAGTCCGCCTCCTCCAGCACCATTCCGCGCTCGATGACGTTGCGAAGCTCGCGCACGTTGCCGGGCCACTCGCCGGCCAGCAGCAGGGCGGCAGCGGAATGCGAGAGCCCTTTGATGTCGCGCTTGAACTTGGTGTTGTAGATACGGATGAAGTGCTCGGCCAGCGGAATTATATCTTCCTTGCGTTCTCTGAGCGGCGGCAGACACACCTGGATGACGTTGAGACGATAATACAGATCCAGCCGGAATTTTCCTTCTTCGATGGCGTCGGTGAGTTTGCGGTTAGTGGCGGCCACCACGCGCACGTCCACTTGAATGTCCCGCACGCCACCCAAGCGCCGGAAGGTTTGGTCTTCGATCACGCGCAGCAACTTGGCCTGGATCACCATCGGCATTTCGCCGATCTCGTCGAGAAAAATAGTGCCGCCCGAGGCGATTTCGAGAATTCCGGCCTTGGGGGCGCGGGCATCGGTGAACGCGCCCTTCTCGTAACCGAACAGTTCGCTCTCCAGCAACGTTTCCGGGATGGCCGCGCAGTTGAGCGCCACAAACGGTCCTTCGCTGCGCCGGCCGTAGTGATGAATGAACTGCGCGAAGACATCCTTGCCGGTGCCGCTTTCTCCTTCCAGCAGGATGGTGGATACCTCGCTTTGCGCCACGCGGCGGGCGAACTTCAAGGCTTGCTTCATAGCGGGTGAAGCCGCCACCATTTTGAAACTACCCAAACCGACGCTGTCGTCTTCGGACGGAACTTCGGGCGCGGATGGGCGGCCGATGGAGCCGGCGTTATCGCCCACGCGTCCAAACACAATGACGGCGCCCGAGAGTGCGCCCAGATGGTCGCGGATGGGAGAAATACTGCCGCTTATGGGCCGTTTCTCGCCGCCGAGGGCGACCAGAAGAACGCCGGGCGGCAGTTCGCTCAGCGTACCTTCGGCAAGCACGCGCCAGAGCGGGGTGTCCACCCGCTCGCCGCTGACGCTGTCCACCACGCGGAACACCTCATCGATTGCCTTTCCGATAGCCGCTTCCGCCGTCCATCCGCTCCAGGCTTCCGCGGCGGGATTGAAAACGGTGATGGTCTCGTTTTGATTGAGCGAAATGACGCCTTCCGCCACGGCGCGCAGCGTGGAAGCGAGCAGCCGTTCTTTTTCCAGCGACTTCAGGTCTTCGCGGTGCTTATGCAGAGCGATTTCGATGCTGGCGTGCAGTTCCGCTTCCTGAAAGGGCTTGGTGATGTAGCCGAGAGGTTCGGCGGACTTGGCGCGCGAAACCGTCGCGCTGTCGGCGTGGGCGGTCAAATAGACCACCGGAATATTGAAGCGTTGGCGGAGTACGCTGGCGGTT
>JBEKHQ010000463.1:0-3897 GCA_050012195.1 Bryobacteraceae bacterium
GCGATCTTCGCGTGGCTGCTGCTCGGCCCCGGATGGACGGCGACGGAGCGCAAACGCTCAGGCGCGATTATGGTGCTGTTTCTCGCGTCGGCGGTGTTTTGGGCGTCCTACGAACAAGCCGGCTCGTCGCTCAGTCTCTTCGCCGAACGCAGCACCAATCGCGTCGTGTTCGGATTCGATTTCCCGGCCAGTTGGTTCCAATTCGTTCCGTCGTTTTTCGTGATGATTCTGGCGCCGGTGTTCGCCTGGCTATGGATCGCGCTGGACAAGTGGGAGCCGTCCAGTCCCGCGAAGTTCGCCTGGGCTTTGGTGCTCGGAGGAATCGCATTCGCGATCCTGGTTCCTCCAGCGAAAGCGGCGATGACCGGCGCGCTGGTTTCGCCGTGGTGGTTGACGGGCACTTATTTCGTCCAAACTATGGGCGAGATGTGCCTGAGTCCCGTAGGACTGAGCGCGATGACGAAGCTGGCGCCCGCGCGCATCGCCGGACTGATGATGGGTTTGTGGTTCGTGTCCATCAGCATTGGAGACTACTTGGCCGGAAAGGCCGCATCGCTATACGAATCGATGGCCCTTCCCACCCTCTTCGGCACGGTCGCCTGCTTCGCGCTCGCGGCGGCCGTGGTGCTGGCCCTGCTCATCCGGCCGACGGTACGGCTGATGTCAGGCGTGAAATAAGCCGCTAGCTCTGCGTTGACGCGGCCGTCATAACACTGGCGACGCTCGAAAAGATCGTGCTGATGCTGGTCGCCACTCCGGGCATAATGGCGCCGGCGGCTAGGGTTACGAAGCCCGCCATGAGAGCGTATTCGATGAGATCCTGGCCTTGGCGATCCTTCGCCAGTTTAACCAAAGCGTATTTAGTAAAAACAAATAAGTTCATTCGTGTCTCCTTAAATGAGTGGTGTCTACGTAGGTCCTATTGTCCGGGCGAACCCTGGCGTCGGCATCAAACGACGGTCCCAAACTAGAGCGGTTTGAGTACTGGGCGACTGACTTTGCGCTCATGGGGGGAATCGGGGGTCAACTTCCGGCTACAATGGAAAAATTACATGAAAGTCCGCGTTTATGTATCCATGAAGCCCACGGTCCTAGATCCACAGGGCCAGACCATTCGTAGGGCCTTAGCCGGATTGGGCCACTCTTCGATCGCGGCGGTGCGGCAAGGGAAGTTTTTCGAGATCACCTTAGAGGCGGGCACCGATCGGGAAAAGGCCGGCGTCGAGATCGATCAGATCGCTCGCGACGTGCTGGCGAACCCGGTGATCGAGGAATACCGCGTCGAATTCGTGGACTAATCAACATGAAGACAAATCATCAGTGGTTGATCGCGGCCCGCCCGTCCGGCGCCGCCAAGGAATCCGATTTCAAGTGGCAGGAAGCGCCCGTTGCCGCGCCGGCCGACGGCCAAGTGCTGGTGCGAACCGTGTATCTTTCGCTCGATCCGTCGAATCGAGTGTGGATGAACGAAGCCGATTCGTATTTGCCCGCGCTGGCTTTGGGCGACGTGATGCGCGGCGGGGCGATTGGGATCGTCGAAGAATCGCGTCAGGCGGGCTTCGCGCCGGGGGACCTGGTGCAAGGCGTGTTCGGATGGCAGCAGTATGCCGCCATTCCCGGCCCCGCGCTCAGCAAGCTTCCGAAAGGTCTGCCCGTGCCCACGACCGCTTTTTTCGGATTGCTCGGCCACATCGGCTTGACGGCCTATTTCGGATTGCTCGATCTCTGCCACCCCAAACCGGGCGAGACTCTGGTGGTTTCCACCGCCGCCGGCGCGGTTGGATCGCTGGTGGGCCAGATCGGCAAGATCAAAGGCTGCCGCGTGGTCGGCCTCACCGGCAGCGACGAGAAATGCCGTTGGATCAAAGACGATCTCGGATTCGACGCGGCCATCAATTACAAAAAGGAAAACGTGCCCGAGAGCTTGCGCCGGCACTGTCCGGATGGGATCGACATCTACTTCGACAACGTCGGCGGCGAGATTCTGGAAGCCGTTCTAAACCTGGTCAATCTCAAGGCGCGCATCTCAGTGTGCGGGATGATTTCCGGCTACAACAGCGACAACCCGGAACCCGGACCTTCGAACCTCGCGATGCTGATCATCAAACGTGTGCGAATGGAAGGTTTCATTTGTACCGACTACCTGGATCGCGCCCAAGAGGCGTTCACCGAGATCATCGGATGGTTCCTCGCCGGCAAGCTGAAGTATCGCGTGGACGTGGTTCAAGGACTAGAGAACGCGCCGCGCGCGCTTCGGAAACTGTTCGACGGATCGAACACCGGAAAGCTGATCATCCAGGTAAGCGCCGAGTAGTTCTCAGACGCGAATCCGAACGATGCGCGCGAAGCCTTCGGCTCGGGTGGGCGGCTCGAGGCGTAGCGCCATTTCGCGAATCGCTTCCGGCGGGACCACCCGTTCGCGCTTCTGATTGCGCTCCAGACAGACCTCGATGGGAACGTCGAAGAACAACGCTTCCAGCTTACAGTCGGAGCGGGCGGCGAGGCGAAAATACGGACGCCGTTCCCAGCGAGTGAGGTGCGTTGCGTCCACATAAGTGATCGGCCGGCCGAGCGCGAGCCGCTCGCGGACGAGATAGCGGATGGTAGCGAAAACCCGCGGGTGGATGGCCTGATCTCCAGGATCGTCCGCCAGCAGACGGCGGATTTCGTCCGAGGAAATCGCGTTCGCTCCCAGGCCCGCGAGATAGGTGGATTTTCCGGCGCCGGGAAGGCCCACCGTGATCGCGATCCTACACGACGTAGCGATCGGCTTCCAACAGGCGGGCGGCGATCTTGCGGCGTACCGCGATCGCATTCACCGGCTCGAATTTGGTAAAGCGCTTGAGCACCGCCAGGTTGGTGCGCAGCGCGTCTCCGTCCGAACAGGCCGCCAGGACAGTGCGCGCGGCGCTCTCTATGGTTTCCATGGCTTCGCGTAGGAACACCGAGCACATCTCGCCGGCAATTTCGCCTTTGTGGTTCTTGGCGATTTTCTGCGCGCGCAAGAGCGCCGATTCCATGGCAAACGCATTCATGGAGATGTCGGTGATGCCGGCCAGCACTTCCTGTTGATCCTCCAGCGTTGCCATGTACTTCTGGTAAGCGACGCCGAGGGTGAGCAGAGTAACTTTCTTGGCATTCTCGACGAGTTTCGTCTCTTCGTCCGCGCCCGACGATAGCGACGGCCCCGCCAGGATTTCGGCTTGCAGCTTTTTCACCGCTTCGACTAATCCCAACTGGCCGCGCTGGGCTCGTTTGAGCAGCATGCCGGTGGCGAGCAGGCGGTTGATCTCGTTGGTGCCCTCGAAAATCCGGTTGATGCGCGAATCGCGGTACGCCCGCTCCACCGGATACTCCTGACTGTAGCCGTAGCCGCCGTGAATTTGCACGCCTTCGTCCACCACGTAATCCAGCATCTCCGACGCGAAGACTTTGATGTAGGAACATTCGGCCGCGAATTCTTCGACGGCTTTCAGCATGGTCTGCGCCGCGTTTGGGCTGTTCCAGGAGAAACCTGCCAGCTCATTTTCGATCAAGCCGACCACGCGGTAGCTGACGGACTCCGCGGCATAAAGCCGTATCGCCATTTCGGCCAGCTTGTGCTGGATCATGCCGAATTCCGCAATCGATTTTCCGAAGGCCTTGCGCTCCTTGGCGTACTTCAAAGAAACGCGCAGCACTTCCTTGGCGCCGCCGACGGCGAACGGGCCGAGCTTCAAACGACCCAGGTTGAGAATATTGAAGGCGATGACATGGCCACGCCCGATTTCGCCGAGCACGTTCTCCACCGGCACCTTGACGTTGTCCAAGTAGATAGCGGTGGTGGAACTGCCCTTGATGCCCATCTTCTTTTCTTCGGCGCCCGGTTGCACGCCTGCGAATTTACGCTCCACCAGG
>JBEKHQ010000464.1:0-3893 GCA_050012195.1 Bryobacteraceae bacterium
CGTCGGCAAGGATCTTGCGGCGTCGCTCGAAGAGACCGAAGCGATTGCTCTGTCGGGAAAAAGGATGGAAGTCACCATCCTGTTTACCGACATTCGCGGCTTCACGGCTTTCTCCGAGGAGGTTTGCGACCGGGACGGGCCCGAAGAGGTGGTTAAGCTGCTCAACGAGTACATGGCCCTGATGGTCGGCATCATCGTGCAGTATCACGGGCAAGTGAACAAGTTCATCGGCGACGGGATACTCGCGATTTTCTGCGATGAAGACGAGGGCGCCGAGCCGGGCGATCACGCCATCCGCGCCGTCAATTGCGCCACGCGAATGGTGACGGCTCCAAGCCGCTTTAAAACCGGCTCGGGAATTCATACCGGCCCGGCGGTAGTGGGAAACGTGGGCTCGGCTGATAAGATGGAATATACGGTCTTGGGCGACACAGTGAACCTAGCGTCGCGGCTCGAAAGTCTGAATAAGGAGCACCACACGAAACTGCTCATGACCGGTGCGACGGAAAGCCGGCTCGGAAACGGCGTGGAAACCGTGCGGCTGGGTGAAGTTCCCGTTCGCGGAAAAGCGCTACCGATCGACTTGTACACTGTCGCGTCGCTGGTGGCAGAGGCCGTTGTGAATGCTTAAACGAACCGTTATCTGGGCCGCCGCGAGTTCGCTGGTTTGGATGGCCGCCTTCGCGGATACCGCTAAAGAAGAACCCGTCGGATTGATATTATCCGCGCCCGGCGGCAAGCTGCTGCGCGCGGACACGGAAACTCCTCTGGATGCCCGTTCGGGAGATCTTCTGTTTTCCGGCGACGGTCTCAGGACCGACACCGGTTCGGCTTCGTTCCTCTTTTGTCCAGCCAAAGCGATCGAAACGCTGGGACCGTCGAGCGAAGTGCGGTTCGATCCCAAGCAGCCCAAGGTGAAATCCGGCAAGATCTCCGAGCAGCCGGCGCGATCGTGTCTGTTGCCGCAAGCCTTACGAGTCGCGGTGGCCAGCCAGCAGCATTACGGCGTCAGCATGACTCGCGGCCTGGATAAACCGGACGTTCCGCCGACGCCGCATGACAAGCTGCCCGCCGACGTCCAGGCCGAACTGGCGCCTTTCGAAGCCGCGCTCGCGGCCGACCCCAAGGATCAAGGCGCTCTGGTGGCGGAAGCGACGTTGTTTGAGAATCGCAAACTGATCCCCAACGCGCTCGAAATGTACGATAAGATCCGCCAGCAGTGGCCCGACGCGGTGTGGGTAAAGAGCAAGATTTTCGAATTGCAGCAGACCGTGGCGACCCAAGCTGCCGCAACCTCAGCCGCCTCGGCGGCCGCGGGGAAGACTTACGCGCTGTTGGTGGGTATTTCGAAATACGCGAAGCCGGAGCTGTCGCTGCAATTCGCCAGCGCCGACGCCAGCGTGATGGCGCAATTGCTCGAGAGCCCGCGCGGCGGCTCCATCCCACCCGATAACATTCTGCTATTAACGGATGAGAAAGCCACTACAGCCGCGGTGCGCAACGGGTTCCAGGACTTCCTGAAGCGCCGCGCCACTAAAAACGATACGGTGGTGATCTTGATCGCGAGCCACGGCACGGTGGACGGCAAGAACGCTTTCATTCTTAGCTACGACTCCGACCCGCAGGACCTACAGAGCACAGCGCTTCCGATGGCCGAGCTGCAGTCGCTGTTTGAGGAGCAGGTGGCCAAGGTGGGAAGGGTGATGCTCTTTGTCGATGTATGCAAAGCCGGAACCATCGGAACCATCAAGAGCGATAGCGTCAACTCGCAAGTGGAGAACTTCAAGAATGTGGAAGGCGATCTGCTGGCGATGATGGCTGGACGGCGCAAGGAACTTTCCTTCGAAGGCCCCGACTTCGGCGGCGGGCATGGCGCGTTCAGCTATTTCGTGCTGAAGGGTATGGATGGGGCGGCCGATGATAACGGCGACGGCATTGTGGACGGCAATGAGTTGATTCTCTATGTCGCCAGCAATGTCCCCAAGGTCACCGGCGGGAAACAACATCCCACGGATATCAGTCCCGGCAACGCCGACATCAAATTAGCGGATAAGAACAAACCGGGCATCACCCTGGCGCGCTGGCGCGTGCTTCTCGATCCCCGCAATGGAGAACCGAAGTACCTTGCTTCCGCTTCGCCATCGGACACGCCGTTTGACGGTCAAACGTCGGATGATGTCAATCGTTTCACCGGTGCGATCCGCGCCGGACGCATTCTGCCGGATCAATCGGATAACGCCTTCGACGCGTTACAAAAACTAAGAAACGAGCTGGATGCCGAGCAATACCAGGAGCGCAAGAACCAGCTTCAGATCGCGCTCGAAAACAAAGCGCAGGAAGTGCTGTTGCGTTATTTAACGGGGGAGGAGACGCCGCAGACGCGCCAGGAATTCGACGGCGGCGCGCGCTACATGCAGGCGGCAAGAAGGTTAACGCAAGAGTCGCTGTATCTGGAAGGCCGGCAGGATTTCTTCGAGGGCCGCGCGCTGTTGTACGACAAGAAATTCCCGGAAGCGGCGCGGTTGCTCGAGCAATCCGTGCGCATCGATCCGGACGGCGCGTATGGATTCAACGCGCTCGGAATCGCCTATCTGGAGCAAGCCCAATACGAGAAAGCCATTCCCGCCTTTCGCGATGCGGTTCGCCGCGCGCAGCATTGGTCCTACCCGCTCCACAACGAAGCGCTCGCCTTTGTCGAGACCGGCGACTACAAGTCGGCCATCCGGGCTTATCAGGAAGCCATACGTCTCACGCCGCAGTACAGCTACCTGCCGTACAATCTCGGTCTGGTTTATCAGCGCTTAAATCGGCGGAAGGATGCCGAAGTGTCCTATCGAAAGGCGTCTATGTTGGCGCCGGATTCCGCCGAGCCGTACAACGCGCTGGGAACTCTCAAGGCCTCCGAAGGTAAGCGCTCCGACGCCGAGCAACTGTACCGGCAAGCGCTCCAGAAGAATTCAAATCTTCTGCCCGCGCGCCACAATCTGGCGCTGTTGCTGGCCGGTGAGCCGCCTCGCCAGCAGGAGGCGATCAATCTTTGGCGCGAAAATCTCAAGGAAACGCCCGACTATCTTCCGTCGCGTCTCAGCTTGGCAGGTTTGCTCTCGGATCGCGGCGACAACGCAGCCGCCATCGAGGAATATCGCAAAGTGCTGGCCGCTAAGCCGGAATACTCCGCGGCGCGCCTGGCGCTGGCGGGATTGCTAGCCAAGTCGGGCGATGCGGAGGGTGCGCTGAACGAGTTGCGGCAGGTCTCGAAGACGGATTCCCAGAATCCCAATGTCTTCGAGCAGATCGGAGATCTCGAGGCTGGGCTCAAGCACGTAGCCGAGGCCAAAGCCGCCTATCAATCGGCGCTCGATCTTAAGCCCGAGCGCGGCGTCCGCAAACGGATCGCGAACAAGCTGAACGCGCTGCAGTAGGCTCTTAAAGAAGATTTCGATCCCAGTCAGCGCTTGACTATCGGTCCGATGCGGGCGGCTTTGGGGCGCCAAGTTTCTTGAGGGTGCCCGTGGCATCTTTGATTTCATCGTTTAAGGTGCAGACTCCTGGAGAGGTTATCGTTTGCCCCACTGGCACCTTATCGGTCCATTCGAGGATTCTCCAGACCTCTGGCTCTTTCGGTGTAACGACGCCTTGATTCGCAAACACCAGCACTTCTTTTCCTATGTCCGTCCAGAACCCTACACAGTCTGATGAGCCTTCCCTTGTGTGAAGGACAATCGTGCGGCCAACTTTTCCTTTCCAAACGCCGTTAACTTCGAGCGTGGCCAGAAATCGACGTGGCACGCTCACCATTCGGTCCTTGAAAATTTCGTGTGGAACGCTTTGGAGCGGGTCAAGATACTCAACTTTGACAAGCTTGCCTCGGAATATAAGATCAGCTTGTCTGA
>JBEKHQ010000465.1:0-3889 GCA_050012195.1 Bryobacteraceae bacterium
AAGCGAGCAGCAAATCTTTCAGACGCGGTTTTTGTTAGCACGAGTTTTCCTCCTTGGTAGAGGATCTCACAATATAACCGACAAAGTTTAAGATTAGCCCGCGTTGGCCGCGCGTTCGTGAATTTCCTGGAGACTCCAGACGCGAATAGGATCGCGCCGGCGTGAAGCGATGGCTTCCGCCGAAGCCTTCGCTCCGCTGATAGTGGTGATGCACGGAACCCGATACGCAACCGCCGCGCGCCGGATCGCTTGTTCGTCGCTGAAGGAGCGGCCCCCGGTGGTGGTATAGATAACCAGCTTCAGCGAGCCGGCCTTCAGCAGATCGACCGCGTTCGGGCGGCCCTCGTTTACCTTGAACACGGTCTTGACCGTGAGCCCCGCGGCCTGCAACGCGGCGGCGGTCCCGCGAGTGGCAGCCAGCGAAAAACCGAACGTGGCGAACTTCGCGGCCACTTGCACGGCGGCGGCTTTGTCGCGATCGTGGACGCTGATGAAAACCGCGCCGCTGTCCGGCAAGGGAGCGCCCGCGCTTAACTGCGCTTTCGCGAAAGCTTCGCCGAAATTCGCGCCCACGCCCATTACCTCGCCGGTGGATCGCATCTCGGGGCCCAAGGCGGGATCGACGCCGGGGAATTTCGCGAAGGGGAACACCGGCGATTTCACGAAGAACTGCGATACCGGAAGTACGCCCGAAGTGCGTCCGCCGGTGAGCTGCGCGAAGTCGGCGAGTTTCTTGCCCAGCATCAAGCCGACGGCGATCTTGGGCAGCGGGACGCCGGTGGCTTTGCTCACGTACGGCACTGTGCGCGACGCTCGCGGGTTCACTTCGAGCACGTAAACCTCGCCGTCCTTAATCGCATACTGAACGTTCATCAAACCGATGACGCGCAACGCGCGCGCCAATTTGGCGGTGTAATCCTGAATCGTTGCGAGCACCGCCTCGGAGAGTCCTTGCGGCGGCAGAACGCAGGAGCTGTCGCCGGAGTGGACGCCGGCTTCCTCGATGTGTTCCATGATGCCGGCGATCAACACTGCGTCGTCCTGGTCGCGCAACGCGTCGACGTCCACTTCGGTTGCCGATTGCAGGAAACGATCGATCAATACCGGCCGATCCTGCGAGAAGACCACCGCTTCCCGCATGTAGCGCCGCACCATCTCCTCGTCGTACGCGATCACCATGGCGCGGCCGCCCAGCACATAACTGGGCCGGACCAACACGGGAAAGCCGATCCGGCGCGCGACGGCGCACGCTTCTTCGGCGCTCGTCGCGGTTCCGTTTTCCGGCGACGGGATTCCGAGATCGTCCAGCAGTTTTCCGAAAAGCTTGCGATCTTCGGCCAGATCGATGTCCGCTGGATCGGTGCCGATGATGGGAACGCCGGCGGCCTTCAGCGGGAGCGCCAGGTTCAGCGGCGTCTGCCCGCCGAACTGGACGATGAGGCCGTCCGGTTTTTCCACGTCGAAAATATTCAAGACTTCTTCGCGCGTGAGCGGCTCGAAGTATAAGCGGTCGCTGGTGTCGTAATCGGTCGAAACGGTCTCCGGGTTGCAATTGACCATGATGGATTCGTAGCCGAATTCCTGGAGCGCGAAGGAGGCATGGCAACAGCAGTAATCGAATTCGATGCCTTGTCCGATGCGATTCGGGCCGCTGCCGAGGATCATCACCTTTTTGCGATTGGACGGCGCGGCTTCGTTCTCCGATTCGTAGCTCGAGTACAGGTACGGGGTGAAGCTCTCGAACTCGGCCGCGCAAGTATCCACGCGATTAAACACCGCGGTAATTCCAAGGTCCTTGCGCTTTTGGCGAACGGCCGCGGCGTCGGCGTTCCAAAGCAGCGCCAGTCGCGAATCCGAAACACCGTCGCGCTTGGCCCCGGCCAATTGGCTGCGCGAGACTGCTTCCAATGTCGTATTCGCCAGTCCGGCGTCGAGTTCCACCATCTCCCGAATCTGTTCCAAGAACCACGGATCGATGGCGGTGATTTCGCGAACCTGCTCCACCGTCCAGCCTCGCTCCAGCGCGAACCGAATATAGCTAAGCCGCTCGGGATTCGGAGTGATCAGACGCTTCGGGATGAGAGCCGGGTCCAGGATGTCTGCCGCGGTCTTGCCGGTCTCGAGGCTGCGAATGCCTTTGGCGAGCGCTTGCTTGAAGGTGCGGCCGACGGCCATCACTTCGCCCACCGATTTCATTTGCGTGCCGAGCACCGGCTCGGCCCCGGGAAATTTTTCGAACTGCCAACGCGGAATCTTCACCACCACGTAATCGAGAGTCGGCTCAAAGCAAGCCGGCGTCACTTTGGTGATGTCGTTCTTGATTTCGTCCAACCGGTATCCGACCGCGAGTTTGGCCGCGATCTTGGCGATCGGAAATCCGGTGGCTTTGGACGCCAACGCGGAGCTGCGCGAAACGCGCGGGTTCATTTCCACGATCACCATGCGGCCGTCCGCGGGATTGATGGCGAACTGAACGTTCGATCCGCCCGTATCTACGCCGATTTCGCGCAAGCAGCGCAGCGAGGCGTCGCGCATCATCTGATATTCGCGATCGGAGAGTGTTTGCGCGGGCGCGATCGTGATGGAATCGCCCGTATGCACGCCCATGGGGTCGAAGTTCTCGATCGAGCACACGATGATGGCGTTGTCGGCCAGATCGCGCATGACCTCCAGCTCGAACTCCTTCCAGCCCAGAACGCTTTCCTCGATCAGGACCTCGTGAACCGGGGAAAGATCCAGGCCGCGCTCCAAGGTCTCATAGAGATCTTCGCGATTGTAGGCGATCCCGCCGCCCGAACCGCCCAGAGTGAAGCTGGGACGCAGGATCACCGGATATCCGATGCGGCCGGCGAAAGCCTCGCCGTCCTCGAGGTTGTTCACCAGTTGCGATTGCGGCAAGTCGAGCCCGATGCGGCGCATGGCGTCTTTGAAAAGCAGCCGGTCTTCGGCTTTCTTGATCGATTCAATCTTGGCGCCGATCAGCTCCACTCCATACTTGTCGAGAACGCCCGCTTCCGCCAATTCCACCGAAAGATTGAGGCCGGTTTGACCGCCCACCGTGGACAGCAGCGCGTCGGGGCGCTCCTTGCGAATAATTTCCTCGGCGAACGCCAGGCTGAGCGGCTCGATGTAGGTTCGGTCCGCCAGTTCCGGATCGGTCATGATGGTGGCCGGGTTGGAATTGATGAGCACAACCTGATAGCCGTCGGCACGCAGCGCTTTGCAGGCCTGCGCGCCGGAATAGTCGAATTCGCAGCCCTGGCCGATCACGATCGGGCCCGACCCGATGATCAGGATGCGGTGGATGTCGTTGCGTCGGGGCATTTAGGAATGTGCCTTGGAGGAAAGCCGATGGACGCGGATCATCGGCCGCCCCGGTCCTTGATCAATTGCATGAAGTCGTCGAATAGGTAGTGCGAATCGTGCGGTCCCGGAGACGCCTCGGGATGATACTGGACGCAGAAAACCGGCTCGTTGCGGTGCCGGAATCCTTCCAGCGTCTGGTCGTTCAGGTTGAGGTGCGTAAACTCGACGACGTTGGGGTTGAGCGAATCGGGGTCCACCGCGAAACCGTGGTTGTGCGAAGTGATTTCCACTTTTTGCGTCACTTGATTCAACACCGGATGATTTGCGCCGCGATGTCCGAACTTGAGCTTGTACGTTTTGCCGCCCAGCGCCAGACCGAGAATCTGATGACCCAGACAAATTCCGAAGATGGGCTTCTTGCCGATCAGTTTCCGAACCTGTTGCGCTTGAGATTGGAGCGGTTCCGGATCGCCCGGACCGTTCGAAAGGAAGACACCGTCCGGATTCAAGGCCAGAACATCTTCGGCCGTTGTCAGAGCCGGCACCACGGTAACCCGCGCGCCAACTTGAACCAGCCGCCGCA
>JBEKHQ010000466.1:0-3884 GCA_050012195.1 Bryobacteraceae bacterium
CAGCAACTTGAGATTCTTTGGCGCGGGCGGCGCCGCTTTCGGGGCGTCTTGCGCCAGCGCGGTAAACAGAGATGCCAAAGCCACGAGGGACAGCAGTAGTCGCATATAGGGAGATGATACACCGAATTCAGCGCGGCCTTTCCTGCCGGCAATTAACTTTTCTTTACTTGTGCCGTCGGCACAAGCTACACTTTCACCGTGCCCGCTCCAGCAGCTAAGCAGGCTTACTCTCGCGACGAAGTTCGCCGCTTGCTGGGTGTCTCGGCGCGGCAGCTTAAGAGTTGGGAACGCGAAAAGTTCGTTTCCGCGGGCGAATCGTTCGGATTTTCCGACATTCTCGCGCTTCGCACCCTGATCGGACTGCGTGAGGGCAAAATTTCGGCCGCGCAAATCCGAAAAGCGCTGGCCGCGCTGCGAGCCAAGCTGAAGGAAGTGACCAATCCACTCACCGAACTCAGGATCTATTCGCAGAACGGGAAGATTCAAGTGCAATTCGCCGGGCAGAGAATGGAGCCCATGTCCGGGCAATTGCTGCTCGATTTCGACGAGGAGGAGATCAGCAAACTCTTATCGTTTCCCGCGCAGTCGGACGAAGCGGCCGGCGCCGGCCGGAAGCACCGGGCGCGGCGCGAAGCCGAACATTGGTTCGAGACGGGCCTCGCATTAGAGCAGACCGGCGCGCCGGTGGAAGAGATCATCGCGGCTTACCGGAAGGCGTCGGAGCTAGACCCAGGCTCCGCGGGAGCGCTGGTCAATCTCGGAACCGTCTACTTCAATTTGCGGGACTGGCGTCAGGCCGAGAACCATTACCTCAGAGCCCTGGAAGCCGACGCCGAATACGCGCTGGCGCACTTCAACCTGGGAAATCTGTATGACGAACAGGGCAAGCGGCCGCTGGCATTGGAACATTATCTCGCAGCGCTGCGCATCCATCCCAACTACGCGGATGCGCATTACAACCTGGCGCTGCTTTATCAATCGAGCGGCTGGCCGCTGAAGGCGGTGCGGCACTGGAAGCTGTACTTGAAACTGGATCCGGGCAGCTCGTGGGCGGCCATCGCGCGACGCGAACTGGCCAAGCTCAGGGAGTCAACCATCGTGCCCGGGTCGCAGGGGAACTAGCTCGCCAGCGCCTGCTTGGCGTACTCGAAGCACTTCGTTACTTCGGCGATCGTGTCAGTTCCCGGTTTACCGTATTCGTACTCGATCATCGCGGGAATCGGATACTTTTTGGTCTCGAGAAGCTGCAACACGCCTTTAATATTGACGTCGCCCTGGCCCCAAGGCACGTTGGGTCCGTGATTCTTCTTCCGATCCTTGAGGTGCAGCGTCACAATGCGCTCGTGATGCTCTTCGAGAAAGCTGAGTGGATCGAAATTCGCGGCCGTAAAATGCCCGATGTCGAGATTGATCCCGATATACTTGGAGCGCCCGGCCATGGCCGTTTTCCAATCGTCGGGAGTGGAGAATTCGTTGGGTTTCATGCTGTCGTGATTGTGAAAGCCGACGTAAATTCTGTACTGCCGCGCGTACTTATCCACGCGCTCGGAAATATCGACGTTCGATGAAGCGGTGATCTTGTTTAAGCCCATCGCTTTGGCGATCTGGAAGCCCTGGTCGATTTGTTCGTCGCTGAAATCGTCGCGAAAACTATAGTTGAGGGCGTAGAGATCGATGCCCGCGTCGTCGAACTTCTTGCGCACCGCCTTCATGTCGCCGAGCGGCGGATGGGAGCGCCAGGCATCCCGCTGCTTGGGGTCCTTGGGTTCAATGTGTCCGTTGAAAAGTTCGGCGTAGCCCAGGCCGATCTGCTTCATGGCGGCGATGCAGTCATCGAGAGACATCTCGCGGAAGCTGTAGGTCTGCGCGCCGATGGCGACGCCGCCGAACGTGGAGTTGATCCTGGCCGCGAGCAAGGAGGCCACGGGCGCCGCGATTGCGATTTTAGAGAAGTCTCTGCGTGTCATGAGGCCGATGATAACAGTTGCGAGGAGGAAAGTGATTCGGCGATCGCTTCGGCGATCTTCTTGCCGTGGAAGCGACCGTTCTCGATAAAAATCTCGTTGGTATGCATCCCGGCCACGATGACGCCCGCGAGAAAAATGCCCGGACGATCGCTCTCCAGCGTTTCGGGATTGGTGCGAGGCCGCTGGGATTCCGGGTCCAGGCGAATGCCCAGCGATCCCAGAAATTCCAGATCCGGCCGATATCCGGTCATGGCGAAGACGAAATCGTTCGGGAGGGTGATGCGGCCGTCCGGCGTTTCGAGCACCGCGGTTTTCGGCTGGATTTCAACCAGCGACGAATTGAAAAAGGCTTGGATCTCGCCGCTCTTGATGCGGTTCTCAATGTTGGGGCGAATCCAATACTTGACGCGATCCGAGATGCCGTGGCCGCGATGAACTAGAGTTACGCGCGCACCGGTCCAATGCAGCTCGAGCGCAGCAATCGCGGCGGAATTCTTCGCGCCGACGACGATGACGTTGTGGTTGTAATAAGGATGCGGTTCTTTGTAGTAGTGGATGACTTTGTCGAGATCCTCGCCAGGGACGTTCAGCTCGTTGGGAATGTCGTAGTAGCCGGTCGCGAGAATGATCTTGCGCGCTCGATATTCCGCAACGTTGGTGCGCAGTTGGAAGTCGCGATCGTCGCCGTGGATCGCCAGCACGCGTTCGTACTGATGGATGTTGAGCTGATAATACTCGGCCGCGCGGCGATAGTATTTCAGCGCTTCGGTGCGGCCAGGCTTCTCGTTGAGCGAGGTCATCGGCAGTCCACCGATTTCGAGCAGCTCCGGCGTGGTAAAAAACACCATGTGCGTGGGGTAGTGATAAATGGAATTCACCACGCAGCCTTTGTCGATGAGCACCGTGTTTACGCCGCGCTGCTTCAGCTCGATTCCGCACGCGAGGCCGGTGGGTCCCGCGCCCACCACGACGACGTCGAAACGCTCCACCGTCAAAGCATCCCTTCCACGGTGGTATACACTGCGTCGAGCGCGCCCGCTAGCGCGGCTGGATTCTTGCCGCCGGCTTCCGCCATGTCGGGACGTCCACCGCCCTTGCCGCCGACGGCTTGCGCTACCGATCCCGCGAGCTTGCCGGCGTGGACCCTGGACGTTAGATCTTTTGTGACGCCGGACACGATGGAGACGTTCGAGTCCTCCGACGACGCCAGCACCACTACGCCGCTCTTCCACTTCACACGGAAGGAATCCACCATGGTGCGCAACTGGTCGCGATTCATGCCGGGGACCTGCGCGGCCAGAACTTTGACGCCCTTGATCTCCTTTGCGCCGCTCTCGAGGCCGGCCACCTGGGCTCGCGCAAGCTGCTCCTTGGCTTGTTCGAGCTGTTTTTCGAGGACGCGTTTCTCGGCGGCGAGTTTTTCCTGAGCTTGTCGCGATGCGCGCGCTTCTTCCTCGAATTTGTCGAGAACCGCAGTGCCGGTTAGGGCTTCGATGCGGCGCACGCCCGCCGAGATGCTGCCTTCGTAGACGATCTTGCAGACTCCGATGTCGCCGGTGCGATGGACGTGGGTGCCTCCGCACAATTCCTTGCTGAAGCCGGGAACGGAGACGACGCGCACCTGGTCGCCATATTTCTCGCCGAACAACGCCATCGCGCCGGTGTTGAGCGCCTGATCGAGAGCCATGACGTCGGTGTGGACTTCGTCATTTTCCAAGATGTGCTCGTTCATGAGCCGTTCGATTTCGGCGAGTTCGTCGGCGTCTGTAGCGGCGTAGTGAGTAAAGTCGAAACGCAGGCGGTTCGGATCGACAACGCTGCCGGCTTGCTTGACGTGCCCGCCCAGAACCTTGCGCAAGGCCGCGTGGAGCAAATGCGTGGCGGTGTGGTTGCGCATGGTGGAATGTCGAACGTCGG
>JBEKHQ010000467.1:0-3883 GCA_050012195.1 Bryobacteraceae bacterium
GGCCTGGATCCGGAACTTCCCACCGGGCTGGTGCTGTTCGGCGGCGAAGGATCGAGCGCCATGCTGCAAGTGGCCAAGCGGGTGAGCGCGCGGGCGCAGTTCATTTTCATTTGCGGCCGGAACCAGAAGCTCGCGGAGCGCCTGCGCCGATTGCCAACCAAATTTCCGAAGCACGTGGAGGGGTTTACCGCCGAGATCCCGTATTTCATGCACCTTTGCGACTTCTTCGTCGGCAAGCCGGGACCGGGCAGCATCAGCGAAGCGCTGGCCATGCAACTTCCGGTGGTGGTGGAACGCAACGCGTGGACTTTGCCGCAGGAGCGCTACAACACGGAATGGATTCGCGAAAATCAATTCGGCGTGGTGCTCGGATCCTTTCGCGAGATTGATGAAGGGTTGCGGGAGTTGCTGGAACCGGCGAACTTCGCGCGCTTTCGCGCCAACGCGGCCGCCATCAAGAACCGCGCGGTTTTCGAGATCCCGGAAATTCTCGACGCCTTGCTGCGGCGAGGAAGGCCGTGAGTCCGATGCCCTCGCCGAGAAGCAGAAGCGGCCAATTGAAAGCGCTCGGCAAGCCGCCGGCAGTGGTGTTGCGATAATCCCAGACGAACGCGAGCACGATCACGAAAGCGCCGGCCAGAACTCCTAGCCAGTGCGCCGTCCGGCCCCGCACGCCGCCGAGCGCGAGCGAAATCAGCCCGCAGACGATCATCGTCAAGGCCACCAGCATCGGCGCCCAAACCGGCCCCACCCACGGCAGCGGGATCAAGAACAGCAGGTCCCAAGTGGAAAGCGATTGCGGCCAGTGGATCATCAATCGCAAGAAAGCATAGAACGAAATATCCCAAATCCCGAAAGCGATCGCGAACGCGGCGATCCATTGCTGAAGGTTGGCGCCGACGGCGAGCGCGAACCCGGCCAGCATCGCCATGGTGGCCGCCTCCCGCCCGATCTCGATCGCGAGCCGCCGCGGATTTTCCGGGCCTGCCGCGGCGAGTTCATCCGTCGAAATGAGCGGGAACAGTTGGTCGGGCTGCCTTCCGGGATGAATGCGCTGCCGGAGCGGATCGTAGATCGAGCGAAGATAGACCACCACGGCCGCCTCCACGTATCCGAAGGAAACTCCGAACAACACCAGCGCTGCGATTAGGCGGGTCATAAATTCAATCTAACCATACGGATTTTCGGGCCAGCTGTGCTTGGGATAGCGGCGGCTCAATTCCTTGCGAACCTGCGGATAGAGCCGCTGCCAGAAGCCGGCGAGGTCGGTGGTGGTTTGCACGGGGCGCTGATTCGGAGCGAGCAGGTGAACCACCAGCGGAATTTTGCCGTTGGCGATGCGCGGCGTTTCACGGAGTCCGAAGAAATCCTGCAGGCGCGAAGCGATCCAAGGCGGTTTGCCGGCGTCGTAGTGAACCTTGGAATAGCGGCCGCTGGGCAGTTTGATGCGATCCGGGGCGATTTGGTTTAGCAGTCTTGCATTGGCGCGCTGCTCGAGCATTGGGATCATCGATGCGGCGGCGGTTTTGAGTTCGGCGAAGCTCTTGAGTCCGGTGCAGAGTTCGCGGAACGCGCTTTCGATGTCGATCTTGGGGATGGCCGCGTGGGCCGAGGCGAACTCGGTTCGCGCGAGAAATTCGCCGAGTGATTCGCGATCGACGAAGCGCTCGATTCCTGCGTCGAGCGCGCGTTCGGCCAGAAGCGCGGCGGCTTGCGCGGGATCGACGGCGCCGCCTCGGGTCTCTTCGATCGCCAGCTGATCGTAAAGGAGCGCGTTGACGGCTTCGACGCGCTCTGCCGCGCGATTCCACTCCACCCGATTTCGTTCGACCACGCGGTCCGGGAATAAATCGAGCAACCAGGCGGGCTCGATCGGGCAATAGAGGCGCACCAGGGGCTGGGCGTTCTCGCGACGATCTTCGATGTCGACCGCCACCAGGAAATCGACGCCGGCGTCCGAGGCCAGCGTCGCCGACCCACCGGACGACAGCAGGAGCTGTTTGTCTTTGCGTCGCCGCGCCACTCGATCCGGGAAGGCTGTCAGCACCGAGAGCGCCAACGCGGTCTCATCGCGCTTCGGCTGCTTGGGAGGGCGAACGATCCGGCGAATCTGCTCGAAGTGCTTTTTGACGGACGGGTCCCGATCGGAGTCGAGCAGGTGCAGAAGGTCGCCGGAATCTGAGCGTGCGCCCGCGCTGAGCAGGGCGGCCACGGCACATCCTTCCTCGCCGACTCCTCGTTCGACGGCGTCGATCACCAGGCGAGCCAAGCGGGGATGCACTGGAAAACGCGCCATGTGGCGCGCGCGATCGCCTGACGCGCCAAGACGTTCGAGCAGATCTTCCGCGCGCGAAACGGCCTCGTCCGGGGGCGCATCCAGCCAATTGAGATCGCTCGGATGCGGTATTCCCATGGCGCGCAAAGTGAGGCAAAGCTCCGACAGCTCCCGGCGCGTGATCTCGGGCGCCTCGTGATCCGGTCGCCGTTGGAAATCTTCGAGCGTGTAGAGTCGGATGGCTCGGCCAGGCGCGGTCCTTGCGGCGCGGCCGGCGCGTTGGGTAGCGGAGGCCTTGCTGATGCGCGCGATGGCGAGCGTGGGCAGTCCGGTCCAAGGCGAATCGCTCGCGCTGCGCGCCAAGCCGCTATCGATGACGGCGGTGACGCCTTCCACGGTGACGGAGCTTTCGGCGACGTTGGTGGAGAGGATTATTTTTTGCCGATCGGCCGGCGAGACGGCGCGATCCTGCTCTGCCGGCGAAAGGTCGCCATGCAGAGGAAGGATCAAGAGATCGTGTTGGGCTGCAAGCGCCTGGCACTCGCGAGCGGCGCGGCGTATCTCGGCTGCTCCCGGCAAGAAGACCAGGACGTCGCCACGGTGTCCTTCGCGGAGAAGATTTTGGAGCGCATCGCGAACCTGCGCCTCGAGCGGGAGAGCGGAATAGGGCTGATGCGTGATGGTGAGGTCGAACAGGCGCCCTTCGGATCGTAAAACCGGGCAGTCGCCGAGGTAATGCGCCACGGGTGAAGCGGCGAGGGTCGCGGACATCACGATGACGCGCAAGTCCGGCCGCGTGGTTCTTTGCAGCCGTGTGAGCAGGCTCAACGCCAGGTCGGTTTCAAGATGACGTTCGTGGAATTCGTCGAGCGCCACCGCGTCCACGCCGGTGAGTTGCGGGTCTGAAATAAGGCGACGGGTCAGGATGCCTTCGGTCAGGAAGCGGAGACGGGTGCGCGCTCCGGCGATCTCCTCGAAGCGGACCTGATATCCCACGCTGTCTCCCAACCGCTCGCCCATCTCCTGAGCGACGCGGCGGGCGGCGAGTCGCGCGGCCAAGCGGCGCGGTTCGGCCACCAGGACGTGCCCACGGACTTCCGGGAGCAGCGCCCGAGGAACGCGCGTCGTCTTACCCGCGCCGGGCGGGGCTTCGATCACTAAATTGGGCTGTGTTTCGAGCGACCGCCGGATGGCCGGCAGCAGCTCGTCAATGGGAAGATGCAACGCTATGGCTTTTTGGGAGCCGGAGGCTTGTTCGGGTCGTCCACGTCGCCGTACTTGATCACCGTGTCGCTCTTGAACTGCTTGTAGTCTTCGTATTTGACGGTCATCCGCATGCGCTGGTCGTTGTCTTTGAAATGCAGTGTCGCGTTCGCGATGGTGTAGGTTGGGAACCAGTATTTCCCGTCAATTTGCTCGCGATAAGTCTCGAACTTCGGATATTCGCTTCCCTCGCGCTTCTTTCCCACGCCGCGGCCGTAGCTCTTGACGATCTGCAAATCCCTGTCATCCACCCACACTTCGCCTTCGAAGTACCGCTGACCGGATTCCAACTGTTTCGGTTTCACGGCGAACGCGTAAGTGCTGATCTCGTCCAGTTGCTCGCGG
>JBEKHQ010000468.1:0-5355 GCA_050012195.1 Bryobacteraceae bacterium
AAAGGTTTACTAAGTGAGAGAAGAGTCGCACAATCCGATAGGGACCGCGCCCCACGTGGAGGATCAGCTTCGCGCGGAAGTGGAGAGGCTCAAGCGCGAGTTGGAGGAGCACAAGCTCGCTCAAACCGCGGGACACACAGCGCTGGATCGTCCCTCGCGTCCATCCAAGAAAGCTATCGCCGGTCTGCTGGTGTTGGTTGCCGCGCTTTTCGCGGCGGCGTTCGTGCTCGGCTACATTCCGCGACAACGCCGCGAGCTGCAATTGGTGGCCGAAGCCGACGCTCACCAGGAATCCCTGCCCGAGGCCAGTTTTGCCGTGGCCCGGCGCGGTTCCGCCACCGGCAATCTGGTATTGCCCGGTAATATTCAAGCCGTCACCGAAGCGCCCATTCTCGCGCGCGCCGAAGGATACGTGAAGCAACGTTACGCCGACATCGGCGATCGTGTGAAGGCCGGACAACTGCTCGCCGAAATCGAAGCTCCCGATCTCGATCAGCAGGTTCGCCAGGCGCAGGCCGCGGTGGTACAGGTGCAAGCGGATTTGGAACGCTCCAGCGCCGCGCTCGAGCAGGGCAAAGCCAACGAGTCGCTCGCTCAAGTAACCGCTACGCGCTGGGACAATCTGGTGCGCCGAGGCGCGGTTTCCAAGCAGGAGAACGATCAATATCAGGCCCAATATCAGGCGCAGGCCGCCAACGTTCGGGCGCTGGATCGAGCCGTGGCCGCCGCGCGGGGAAATCTGACCGCGGCCGAAGCCAACGTCAGCCGCCTGTCGGAACTGCAGGGCTACCTGAAAGTTCGAGCGCCTTTCGAAGGCGTCATTACCTTGCGCAATGTGGACGTGGGCGCGCTAGTCAATACCGGCAATACGCTGCTTTTCCGCATCGCACAAACCAACCTGCTGCGTACTTACGTGAATGTTCCGCAGTCCAGCGCAGCGGATCTGCACGTCGGTCAGACGGCGGAAGTCAGCACGGCCGAACTTCCGGACCGAAAATTCCAGGGAACGGTCACCCGGACTTCCAACTCGCTCGATCCTTCCAGCCGCACGTTGCTCGCCGAGGTTCAAGTTCCGAATTCCGAGGGCAAGCTGCTGCCCGGGATGTACGTCGAGGTGGACCTGAAGCTGCCCCGCAAGGATCCCCCGTTACTGCTCCAGAGCGACACACTGGTGGTGCGCCCGGAGGGTACCGTGGTTGCTCTGCTGGACCAAAACAACAAAGTTCACTTTCAGCCTATCCTGGTGGGGCGCGATTTCGGCGACCGCATCGAGGTCCTGTCGGGCCTGACGGAAGGCGCGCGAGTGATCGTGAACCCGAACGATTCCGTGCAAGAGGGCGTTCGCGTTCGTCCAGTTGGGGCGGCGGGCGGAGGCGAGTCGAAACGGCCAGTCCAGCATTGATGCGGCGCACTCTCGGCCGCATGCATACCAGGGGCGTTCGCATGTTAGAGGAAGAGCCGCGTGCGAGTGCGCCTGCGCTATATTCCAATCCAGAAGAACATCGATGAAAAAAACCTGCATTGTGGTCACTCTCGCTTTGCTCGCCGATTCGCCGTGCCTTCCAGCCGGTGATGGTTGTTGCGATCCGGCAACATCTATCTGTCGCTGACCGACGCCATCGCTCTGGCTATCGAGAACAATCTCGATATCGAATTACAGCGCTACACGCCGCCGTCGGCGGACACCGAAGTGCAGCGGGCCAAGGGTGGCGGACAACTGCGCGGACTCCTGTACAATCTGGCGGAGGTTCCAGTGGGCGTCGGCGGACCGGATAGTCCGCTGGTAACCAACGCGGCGTCGCCGAGTTTCAGCGCTGGGTCGGTGCCCACTAATCCCTCCGAGCTGGGCGCTTTGGCGGAGGCGCAGGACAATCTCTCGGTGCAAGGCGCGCTTCCTTTGTCAACCGGACCGGCGATTCCGCAGTTCGATCCCGCGCTGGTGGGGCAACTGAACTGGGCCCACCAGACCACTCCGGAGAACGAGCCGGCGGCGTATGGCACCAACGCGCTAACCACCAATACGACGCTCGCCGACGTCGGCTACACGCAGGGATTCGGGCCGGGCACTCAACTGAACGTCGCGTTTAACAATCAACGGCAGACATTGAACTCCATCCAGAGTTCCTATAGCCCTTACACCACGTCGAATCTCGGATTCACGATCACGCAACCATTGCTGCGAGGATTCGGATTGGCTTTGAACCGCCGCTTCATTCGAATGGCCAAGAACGAGCGAAAAATCGCCGGGCTTCTGCTCCAGCAGCAACTCATCGCTACGGTGTATGGAGTGGTTCGTCTGTATACGGATCTGGTGGCGTTGTATGAAGACGTGAAGGTGAAGGAAGAGACTCTGGCGTCCGCGGAGAGGCTTTATTCCGACACCAAGGCGCAGGTGGACGAAGGCACGCAAGCGCCGATCGAACTGACGCGCGCCAACGCTCAGGTTTATTCGATTCGCCAGGACCTGATTAACTCCAGAGGTCTGCTGGAGGAGCAGGAGGCGATCGTGAAAAACGTCATCACGCGGCGCGACTCCGACGACCCCGAAGTCCTCACGGCCCGTCTCATTCCGACGGATACGATCCAAGTCCCGGAACGGGATGAAATCGCGCCCATCCAGGAGCTGCTTGCGGAAGCCTTTGCTCATCGCCCCGATCTTCTCCAGGCCGGCATTCAGGTGGACAACACCCAGATCAGCCTGGAAGGCTCGCGGAACGAGCTTCTTCCCGAAATCGATCTGGTGGGCGTGGCGCAGAACAGCGCGCTCGCGGGCGAAGCCAGCCCGGTTACCCCGTACCCGAACTCGACCTTTATCGGCGGTTATGGGACAACCCTCGAGCAACTGGCGACGCGCAAGTATCCGACTTACGGAGTCGGGCTCAACGTGACCTTGCCGCTGCGCAACCGCATCGCGCAGGCGGACGTAACGCGAGATCAGATTCAATTGCGGCAGACGCAGATCCGCATGGAACAGTTCCGCAAGCAGGCGGAGCTCGAGGTGGAGGACGCCCTGGTCGCGATGCGACGCGCTCGCTCGTCCTACGAAGCCGCGCTCCAAACGCAGGCGTTACAGCAGGAATCGCTAGAAGCCGAGCAGGCCAAGTTCGACGTTGGAGCGTCCACCAGCTTTTTTATCATTCAGTATCAGAGCTTCTTGGCGCAGGCTCGATCAACGGTGGTAGTTGCCAAGAGCGCCTATCTCAAAGCCCGAGCCGCGCTGGAACGCGCGGTGGGATCGATCCTGGCCGACAATCACGTGGAGCTTGGCGACGCCATGCGCGGCCGCTGAGCGATCAACTCAAAATTGCTGCTCAGCGCTCGTACACCGGGGAGCGCGGTAAGTCCGTCATCGATTCGGCGCGATAGGCGATAACCCGCGGGCCAGGCTGGAAACAGCCCCGCCAGCGGAGTGGACAAGAAATCGAACCACCTTGTGGTCACTTGGAATCCAGCTTTGCGAAACGGGACGGCCGCGCGGATCGGTAAGAGCGGGCGCTCGTCCGGGGTCTGGTATTTCTTCATCAGGCGCGGAACCACCAGCTTCCCCACAAATCCCGAAAGCCTGCGAGCGCTTGGTTCCAGAGCGTAGAAAAGTCCGCCCGGTCCGAGCAGAGATTCGAGTTGCGACGGGAACGATTCGAGCTGCGGGTCGGGCAAATGATGAAGAAAGAAAATCGAAAGCACCACGTCGAACGGTTCAGCCGCGACGGAGAGGTTTTGCCAAGCCCCCTCAAGAAAGAGCACGTTCGTCAGGCCGCTCCTAGCGGATGCGCGATTCGCTTCCGCAATCGCCGTCGGCGACAAATCCACTCCGGTGACGTGCGCGACGTACGGCGCAAGCAGCAGTTCCGTGTCGCCGATACCGCAGCCGATACTCAGAACGCGCGCGTCAGGCGCAATAAAGCGCCGAATCCGTCGCACCAGATACTTCCGAAATTCCACAACAGCGGGCTGCGCAAAGTGACGTACACCGTAGCTGCCGTAAAGCCTTTCGTAGTAGGCCAGTTCTCTTTCTAGGACAGGATCGGTGCTGGCAGGCAAACGACCATCTTATCGTCTTGCCGCGATCGGGCGACGAGCGATCGGGCCCCGTAAAAAGAATGCAAACAATTTGTAGAACCCTTGGTGCCCAATAAACCCAAACGTATACTCGATCTAGGAAATTGTGAGGTTTGTTTTGTCGAGCATCAAAATTGATCCCCTGGAGAGCCAGTTCATAGAAGAGCCTACTGACGCGGTGGGGCTTTCATTCGGTGAACTGGCGGAGCGCGCCGCGGCTTTGACGCTGTTGTCCGTGGCCAGCCCCGTGATAGCAGCCTCCGCCGCGGCAGTAGCGATTCTATCAGGGCGCTCGCCCTTCATCGCACATCTGCGAGTCGGGCGGAATGGCAAATCTTTTTGGACCCTTAAGCTGCGGACCATGTGGAATCAGGGAGAGCGGCGAGGCAAGCCGGAGTGGATCGAGTACATCGTCGCCGAACCGTCCGATGACGCCAAGGATCCAGCCGACCCCCGCGTCGTGAGCCGCTTCGCCGCCTTCTGCCGCCGCCACTCCATCGACGAACTTCCCCAACTCTGGCACGTAGTACGGGGCGAGATGTCACTGGTGGGGCCGCGCCCGCTGACGCGCAGCGAATTAACGCGGCACTACGGCGCACATGCGGCCGAGATACTGTCGGTCAAGCCCGGAATTACGGGTCTGTGGCAGGTTAACGGACGCAGCGCCGTTCGATTCCCGCGGCGGAGCGTCATGGATCTGGAACTGGTTCGAACCTTGACGCCCCGCATGTATCTGAGGATACTGCTGCGCACCTTGCCCGCGGTGATCCTGGGCAGCGGCAGCTGGTAGACGACGCTTGCTAAGCAGCTCTCCTATTGAGTAATCGCGATGATCGTGTTGTTCGCGGTCGTAATGCCGCCAATCTGGAGCTGGAGCGGAACATTCGATCCCGGCGTAACCCCATCGGGGATCGTGACGTTGATTTGGTAGACTCCCACGAACTGCGGGGTGAGACCGGAGAACGGCAACGGCAACGGAGCCGGAACGCCTCCCACCAGCACGATCGGCGTCGCAGTGGTCCTCCGCAATTCATCTATCGAGTCGGCGCCGTCCGCCGGAGATGTGGGGCCCACCGATCCCAGGCCGGTGGTGTACACGATGATCGTATCGCCGGCTTTGGCGCCATGCGTGGTCAAGCCCGGCACCGTGCCCGGCGCCCACGTGAGAGTCCCGTCGTTGTTTACCGCGATCGCGAAGCCGTTCGAAGCAAAGATACCGGGTCCGCTAGCTGCCACGGGCGCCTGCACTGGAGCGGAGGAGTTACCGTTCACGGTCACTTTGACTTGCGTTTGTTG
>JBEKHQ010000469.1:0-3875 GCA_050012195.1 Bryobacteraceae bacterium
GCTGCGCGCGATCTATCCGCATGTGAACATCCAGGTGTTCTACCAGAAAGACGTGCGGGACCTGGTGATCAAATATGGATTGCCGGAACGGCTGGCCCAATGAGTGAGCCATCTATTGAACGGATTCTGTTCACCGAGGAACAGATTGATCAGAGGGTGCGTCAAGTGGCGGCCGAGATCTCGGCCAGGTATGCCGGCCGGGAGTTGAAGCTGATTGGAGTGCTGAAAGGATCGGTATTTTTTTTGACCGCCCTGGCGCGCGAGCTTACGCTGCCCACGCGGCTGGATTTTCTTGCGATATCGAGTTTTGCCAATCAGCGCGGCGGACCGGGAATGGTGCGGATCGCGAAAGACCTGGACGATAGTATCGAAGGCGAAGACATCATTCTGGTGGAGGATATTGTGGACACCGGCTTTACCACGCGCTACCTGCTACAGCATTTGGCGGGACGGGGGCCGAATTCGCTAGCGCTGTGCACGCTGCTGGATCGAACGCCGCGCAGGATTGTGCAGGTGCCGGTGGATTACCGGTGTTTTGAGATTCCTGATCGGTTTGTAGTTGGGTTTGGATTGGATCACAAGCAGTTGTATCGGAATTTGAAATATATCGCAGTGTTGAATTTGGATCCGCCGGCGGTGGTGGGATAAAAGCCAGCGCTATTCTTCGCGGAGAATTTCCAGCGGCTTTTGGCCTAGGATGCGGAAGCTGGCCATCCAGCCGGCAGCGTTGGCGATTAGCGCGGTTGCAACTACAGCAAGAAGGCTGGGCAGGATGGGGAAGGAAATTTCGGAATCCAGCATCCGCTTCAGCAGCAGGTTCGCAAAGCCGTTGGCCAGGAGGGCGCCCATGGTGCCGGCCACGGCGCCGAGGATTAAGAACTCCACTGAGAAGATCCGGCTGACGCGCCAACGCGTGGCGCCCAGCGTTTTGAGAATCACCACTTCCCGCATGCGGCGGAAGCGCGTGCCAGCGACGCTCGAAGCCAGGATGATGGCTCCGGCCAAAATCGCAAACATGGAGATGAAGCGGATCACAAGCGCGATTTGATCCACTACGCCTTGGAAAGTTTGGAGCACATCGGCCATGTTCACCACTGTGATGGTTGGATAGCGATCGTAGAGGGCTTGCTGCAAGGCCGGAACCGCGGGCGGCTGGACGCGCAGGGCGCCGTAGTAGATCACGGGGAAACCCTCAAGCGCGCCGGTGCTGAAGATGAACTCGACGCGGCTGGCCAGATGAATCTCGTCGATGCGATGGATGCAGGCCACGCGGGCGGATAAGTCGCGGCCCGATATGGTCCAGCGGGTCATGGAGCCGGGCTGGACGCCGAGTGTTTTCGCGGCTTCCTCAGCTATGCAGATCTCGGGAGCCGCAGGTGGTTTGTTCCACCATTTGCCGCGCACCACTTCGACGTTGCCTGCCATGGCGGCGGCCGAGGTAACCGAGCGCGCATAGCGGAAGCGCCGGGCCCAGCCCTTCAGAACTTTTTTCTGGATGTCCACACCGTCCACTTCGATCAGCTTGGCGGCGACGGTTCCGATCAGCTCGGCGGAGCCTTCAATGCCATGCTGCTGTTTTATGAGCGAGAGAACCGCGTCGCGATCCTTGGGCGAAATATCGATCAGGAAGACGTTGGGCATGCCGGGAGGGGCGGTACGGTTCATCTGCGTAATCACGCCGCGTTGTACCAGATATACGGTGAGAGTGAACATCACGCCGATTCCGAGGGCCACTAGAACGGTCTGGGCATGATTGCCGGGACGATAAAGATTTGCGATGCCATGCCGGATGGAGGTGGGGAGCTGGCTGCGGCTTGCGATCTTCAGGCCCCGCAACATCAGCCAGGCGATTCCGGATAGCACTGCCAGGCTGACCACTAACGCGCCGGCGAAGTAGGCGCCGGTTTTCCAGATGTCCTGCGGAGATCCGGTTGCGAACGACATGGCGATCCCGGCAATGCCGATCACGATGACTGCGCCGGCTGCGATAGAAGCACGCGCTTCTATCAGCCGCGTGCGCCAGTCCCGCTTGGTTTCCGACATTTCGCGGCGCAGGATCAGATTCGGACGGATGCGGCGAATGCTTAACAAGGGCGGCAGGGTGAAGAGCAGCGTGGACATGATCGCAATGCCGATGCCTTGGGCCGCGGTAACGAGATCCCAGCGCGCGGAAGGTTCCAGTTGGAAGTAGCGCGCCAAGAATCCAGGAAAGATTCTTTGGATCGCTATTCCGAACGCTGCGCCCAATAGGCCTCCGGCCAATCCGAGGGCGACGGTCTGAATCAAATAGATCCGCATCAGGTGGATGGACCGCGCGCCCAGGCATTTCATAATCGCGATGGAATCCATGCGCTGCTGGATGTGGGCCTGCATGGCGGTTGCTACGCCGATGGCGCCGACGATCAGGGTGATCAAGCTCACCAGGCTTAAGAAAGTTGTAGCGCGGCTGAGGCCTTGCGTGATGATGGGGTGAGTCTCGCGGAAGTCGGCGATCAGGGCTTCCGGGAACGCTTTTTTTAGGCGATCGCGAACTGCGGCGATATCGGGCGAGCCGGGTGTGAGGCGAAACAGGAAGCGTTCCGCGGCGCGGCTACCAGGCATCATGAGACCGGTGCGGTCGAGACCCGCGCGAGTCATCATCACGCGTGGGCCGACGTTGAGGCTGCCCAGCATGCGATCTGGTTCGTATGTTACCTGGCCGATGATACGGAAGGGTTGGCCGCCGAGTTGGATTGCGTCGCCGATTTTCAAGTGCAGGCGTAAGAGGACATCGTCGGAAACGGCAACTGTGTTGGAGGTGAGGGCCGTCCTGAGCGGGGCTGGCGGTGAGATGCGGATCTCGCCATAGAACGGATAGACGTTGGGGTCCACTGCTTTGATGGAGACCAGCATGGGCGCGCCACCGGCTGGATTGCCGGACGCCATGGTTAGCGTTTCGGTGATCCAGGTGCGCTGGACGCCGGCTTTCGAAAGCGCATCCATGGCGGCGGTTTGCTGAGGATTCGGCAGTTCGAAGACGCGCAGTGAGAGGTCGGCTGCCATCAACGTTCGCGCCTGGCTCAAAAGCATTTCGTGGAAGGCGCGGCTGAATCCGCGGACGCCGGTGAGCGATCCGACACCGACTGCGACGGCCAGAATCACGAACAGAAATTTGAACGATGACGAGCGGGCTTCGCGCCAGGCGATTTTGAAGGCGGTGGACCAGCGGAAGTTCATGGATTTGGAACTACCAATCCGTCGCGGAGGGTGATTAATCGGCTGGCGCGGCTCGAAAGAAGCGGGTCATGCGTGACTAGCACCAGCGTGGTTCCTTCGCGCTTGTTCAGCGAAATCAGAAGCTCCAGCACATGTTGGCCATTTTGGCTGTCGAGATTGCCGGTTGGTTCATCGGCCAGCAGGATGGGCGGCCGAACCATGAAGGCGCGAGCCAGGGCGACGCGCTGCTGCTCGCCTCCGGAGAGCTGGACGGGGTAATGATCGCGGCGGTCTCCGAGGCCCACGCTTTCCAGCAACTGGCGCGCGCGGGTGCGGCCGGAGGGTCCGTTGCCGCCGGACAGTTCAAAAGGCAGCAGTACATTTTCTTCCGCCGTTAAGGTGGGCAGCAGATGATACGACTGGAAAACGAAACCGATCTTACGTCCGCGCAGCAGCGCCATGCGGTCCTCGTCGAGACCGGTGATGTCGTCGCCATCCAGAATGATTTTTCCGGATGTTGGGGTGTCGAGGCCGGCGAGCAGGCCTAGCAGAGTGCTTTTGCCGCTGCCCGAGGGTCCCATAATGGCAACGAATTCGCCGTGCTGGACGTCAAAATCAATGCCACGCAAAATGTCGACGCGATGCGTGGCGGTTTGAATAGTTTTGGTGAGAGCCGACAC
>JBEKHQ010000470.1:0-5403 GCA_050012195.1 Bryobacteraceae bacterium
ACATTGCAAGAAATAGAAATCGGCATGCGCGACCAGAGACTCTGTAAGCCATTGAATTGGAAACCACCTCGGCAAATTCGATGAGGTGGAAACAGGCTCGTTGCGCGGCGGCTTGCGATCAGAGGGAGATTCAGTTTAGTGGGCAGACGATTCTCTGTTTCGATGTACAACTCGGGCAGCCAACTAAACTCCTCCAGCGCTTGCGCTCGTTGAGCCAATCGTCAACGCGCCCAACCTGCAACGCTGGCGTGTCTGAACGTTTGGCTGCTAAGGTCGATCTGGATGTCATAGAAACAGATCCAAGCTGGCAGACGCTAACGGGAATCGAACGTGTATTGCGCCAGTTCCGTTCGGTTCAGTTTGGTCTAAGTCATTGAGTTCGGGTTCAACTGGTACGCCGCCGAGGCGCAAATCAGCCCTATGGATGCGTGACGTGATACCCCGGTGATACCCTGCGAGAACACGCTGGCCATCGAATTCCGGTTTGCGCTCTGCGTTCTATCTCCTCTCAGTTGTCATATGAATGGGCATCCGTGCATCTGTCAACCGCGACTTGAGTATGAACCCGGAATGGCCGGAGCAACACCCCTCCGGCGGCCCTCAACTCCAGTAATTCAGATCCAAACTTCGATACCGAAACGCTTCGGCCAGATGTCTGGCAATTACGGGCTCGCTGCCGTCTAGATCCGCAATGGTCCTCGCAACCTTAAGGACGCGATTGTACGTGGGCGTGCATGCTCAATCGCATCCTGTGGACCGTCACTCTAAGGTCGAACCGTGAACCATGGTTCGAATTCATGCCGGGGTGCGCCTGGCTAAACCGGCATGTTGTAGGAGATGAAAGAGCCCTACGGGAAAGGAGAAAGCGATTCCATCCTGACCCTGAGTCTTGCGAGTGACACCGCGAGGTTTCAATCGAAGCGTAGACAAGGGCATCGGTGGGCCGGGCTATTCAGCTTCGAAAAGGCTTGATCAGAGCCGCCGACCTCATCCCCAGAGGAGGGAAGGCAACACGGCTGGCTGCGTAAAGATCGCGAGTGGCCGGCTGGCTCTGCGTAGTCTAAGAACCCGCGCACGCTGAGAAACAACATGCACGAGAACCGGGAGACCTCTGGAACTTCTCGATCCAACCAGGATCGAAGACCGGCCCGAAAAGGCTACTAGCCGCACAGCGGGCGGGCACGTTCCAGAGGAGTTGTCGAACAAAGAAGAACCTTCTTCGGCGGAGGCAGGGGAGGAAAGGGCGCGGACCAAGGAGAACATCGCTCAGTCCAACATTCACCCGACACAGGGCGGGGAACGAATGTCCCAAGGATTGCGCGGTGTGCGACAAGTAGCCAAGGAAAGGAGACAGGAACGGTTCAATGCTTTGCTCCACCATCTGAGCATGGATCTACTTCGGGAAAGCTTCTACGCGTTAAAGCGATAAGCTGCGCCCGGCGTGGATGGCGTGACGTGGAAAGGGTATGAGATCGGATTGGAAGATCGGATCGCCGATCTGCACAGCCGGATTCACCATGGAGCGTACCGGGCGCAGCCCTCAAGAAGAGTCTACATACCGAAGGCCGATGGGCGGCAACGTCCGTTGGGCATCGCAGCGCTGGAGGACAAAGTCGTTCAACAGGCTGTGGTGACCATTCTCAATGAGATCTATGACGAGGCTTTCCGTACGGGTTCCGGCCCGGGCGCAGCCCGCACCAGGCGCTGGATGCGCTGAGTGTGGGTCTCCACCGGAAGCGCGTGAACTGGGTGCTGGACGCGGACATTCGTGGATTCTTTGACCAGATGAGCCACGAATGGACGATGAAGTTTGTCCAGCACCGCGTGGCCGACCATCGTATTCTTCGCTTGATCCAGAAATGGCTGAAGGCGGGAGTGTCGGAGGAAGGCCAATGGTCGGAGACAAGGTAGGAATTCCGCAGGGGGCGGTGATCTCACCGCTGCTTGCCAACATCTACCTGCATTACGTATTCGACCTGTGGGTCGAAGCCTGGCGCAAGAGAGTGGCGAAGGGCGATTGTATTGTCGTCCGGTATGCCGACGATCTAGTGGTGGGTTTCGAAAGCCGGGCGGAGGCGGAGCGATTCCTGGAGGAATTCCGGGAGCGCCTGGCGAAGTTCGGCCTGGAATTACACGCGGAGAAGACGCGGCTGATCGAGTTTGGGCGATTCGCCGTCCAAAACCGAAAGCAGCGGGGAAAGGGAAAACCGGAGACTTTCACGTTTTCTAGGCTTCACACATTATTGTGGGAAGCGCTGGAAGGATGGAGCCTTCATCGTGTGGCGTGAGACGGCGAAGAAACGGCTGATGGCGACGCTGCAAGCATTAAAGCTGAGTGAAACACCGCCGCCACGAGCCGATCGCGTCCGTGGGTGCCTGGCTCCAGAAGGTGACTTCCGGCTATTTCCAATACCACGCTGTTCCAGGTAACTTGCCCCGGCTCCAACTTTTCCGCTGGCGGCTGCGTTGGGTGTGGTCGCGCGCGTTATCGCGGCGCAGCCAGCGTTGCCACATCTCCTCGTACCGGATGAACCGGCTCTTGGACCGATGGATTCCAGTCCCTCGCGTCTTACATCCTTATCCTATGCAGCGCTTTGACGCCAGCCATCCAAGGCGGGAGCCGTATGCGTAGACGCGCGCGTACGGGTCTGTGCGGGGGGCGATCAGCAATGATCGTCCCTACCGCGACAGCCACACCTTCGGGTTCGAACTCACGAGGCACTTTTGTTGACAGCATCGGACGACGGCGAAAAGTACAATTCTCAACGGCACGGGCGCCGTGGGATCAACGCGTCCGCACATCCGTGATGGAGCGCCTATGCACACTTCTGGATATGACCATGCATGGTCAGTTGACTTGATTATTAACCACATATCGTCATTTGATTTAGGCCGGCTTAGATATACCTAAAAAAGCAGTATGCGGGGTCTATTGTGGAAGTGGAAATCGGACGAAGGGGTTCCTCAGTGCACACTCTTTCGTCTGCTCGTGTGCGCGAGCCCGACACGTTCGCGACTTGCACCATTCATTTCGCTCGGTGTGACCAAGGACCTGGCGCTGACGTGCGCGAAGGGGCAATGCAATGCTGGAGTCCGCCATATCAGCGGCATTTCGGTATTTTCCATTTTCCAACCGCCCGTAATTTACTTTCGCACTCTGACTTGAGCCGCACGGGGGAACAGCGCATGCTTCAAATCATCAACGGCACCAAGAAGGATCGGAAACGCAGCGGATTCATCATGATGACCTACTGCATCATGCTGGTTTTCACGCTTGCGATGGTCGGCTTGGCGGTGGACGCGGGCACTCTGTACGTCATCAAGGGCCGTCTGTCCTCCGCGGTGGACGCGGCCGCTCTCGCCGCCGGCCGTTCCGTCAACCTCGGCTCGACCCCCAGCTTGGCTCAAACGGCGGCGACCAGCACGGCCACTCAGTATTTCAATGCTAATTTCCCCAGCGGCTTCCTGGGCACCGGCACCCCCACCGTGACGCCGACCTTCACGGACGGCAGCGGAACTTCAGACTGGGACTCTGACCATCGCGATCTACGCGTTCGCCACGCATTTTGCCGGGCATATAAAAAAGGAACTTGCGCCCGACAATTGAGCGCATCTCCCCTGGCATTCGCCTTCATGCCAAAATCCCGAAGATTTGACTTGATGTTTCTTCCTCCCGGAAATGGGATGAGAAGGCCAGTCTATTATCGAAGTCTGTAGCTTCAGCTGGCATTCGAGATGAATACCGTTTGAATCGCCATTTTCGCGATGTCTACACTATCACATAGCACGCCTTCATGTCCGAAAGCCGGTACGAATCCGGCGGCCAGTTCTATTTGGGCGTGCCCATCGAATGGCGGTTCTACGGGCTGTGAAATTCGCGTGCATTAAGGCAACTCGCCGCCTCACCATTGGGTCCACTCGAGTCCTGTTACGAACATCTCCATATCGCTGAGTGTTCGTGGGTTTCGCCGAGGCCTTTTAGGTAATCGCCCGCTTGTGACACTGCGTCGGATTTAGCCGACTCGAGCGTGCTGAGCGCTTGATGTTCATGCACCGCGCGGCGCGTTAACCGAGTGTCCTCGATGTAGACGATGAAGCTATTCTCCACAGAGGTTGTCTGAATGCGCAATTCCAGAGGTCCATATTCAGATCGACAACCATGTTTGAGGTTCATAAGTAGCTTATCTTGGAGACGGACATTGACCAGGATCCTCGGCGTCCGGATTTAACAGTTGCGCTTCACCCGAGCCACCGGCTATCAGAAGGGCCGATCACGATGGATTGGCGCGAAACGCATGGTCTTCGATTCGCCCGTCTATCACATCAATCTTGGCCTGGAGCTCTCGTACACTCGCTAACACCCTTTTGTCGCTCCGGCGTATGTAGCTTATCGCGAGAACGCCCGCCATCAACAGACTTAGGCCAATTACAAAACTGCTTCCGGATCGCTCAACGAAAAACCCGATTAGAAGAAGTGCGACTCCTGTCCCGTATCCCCACTTCCTCCGGGCGATCCTCTCGTTTTGCATGTCCTCCCGGCGCTTAGCCAGGTTCCCGGCTTCGTCCCTCAGACGCCCGAGAGAAAGTTCCGTCGCCGTCGGTTGTCCGCCTATCTGGACTGCTTCACCGGCCCCGCTCAAAACCCGCAATACAATGGTTCCGCCTCGGCGCTGGACCTGCATTGCGGCACCACAGTTCCCGCAGGCGAATTGTTCCACGTCATCGTATACCTCCAATTCGCGGCCACAATTGGCACAACTCAGCTTGATGAAGTGTTCTGTCATTTCTGCCGTCGAAGCTTCAGCCGCGCGGTTGGGCTATCTAACCAAATCGGCAGGGCATCCGCCGAACTTTACGGCACTGGATAAAAAAGAGGTGCGGACGGAGCTTCCGGCACATAACTGAATCGGCAAGCCCGTATAGTCAAAAGACTCATGCAGCACGGCTGTAGCACTTGAGGAGTCCTCCGATGCGCTCCCGACAGCGGACGGCAGATGTCGCATCAGGCCGTCCTTGTGGACCCTCCGCGAATAGCAACAGATTGCCCTTGCCCTGGTGATTGCGCTCGTGGTGGTAATGCTCTAAGTACTCGGTTACCGCTTGCCGGAGCGAGCCTTCGCCGACCAGAATGAGCTTGGACAGGCACTCGCTCTTTATCGATCGTACCCACCTTTCGGCGAATGCGTTCAGATTCGGACTGCGCGACGGCAACACCAGCGGCGCGATACCACCGGAATTGAGGATCGCGCGAAACGAGGCGCAGAACTTGGTGTCCCGATCATGCAGGACGAAACGTATGTGCCGCAAAGAGCCGCTGCTCTCATCGGCAGCGTTCCGAGCCATCTGGACCATCCACTCCTCAGTGGGGTGCCGGGTGATTCCTGCCAGGGTGACGCGCCGACT
>JBEKHQ010000471.1:0-3867 GCA_050012195.1 Bryobacteraceae bacterium
CTATTCTCTCTAATCCAGCTTCGGGTTGCAAAAGTGAGGCGTACCAGACCGCCGTATCGGCGAAACATCGGCGGGCTTCGCGGCGAGAGCATTGAAACGGCCATGATTCTACCTACTTATCACTACTTATCAATGGGGCCACAGGGCAAAAGCTTTCACGGGACTGGGTAACCAAAGTCATGTGCCGGTCTATATCCGCCAGGCCTTCCAAGTACCGTCCCGGGATGTAAGACTAATGCTTATGAGTCCCGCGCCGGCGCGCATTCTCGAAACCCGTGGCGGAACGTGGACGCGAACGGCGGCTGTGGATTTCTTCCGTGGCTTGGGATTGTGGATGGTTTTCGTGGACCACATCGATCCGAACGTTTGGTCCTACTTCACGCTTTGGCGCTTCGGCTTCAGCGATTTTGCCGAGATATTCGTCTACCTTTCCGGCTTCATCGGCATTGGTTCCTATCAACGCGCGCTCGATGCCGGAGACTGGGTCGCTGTTCTGAAGAAACTGCTTCGACGGATGCGCCGACTGTATGTCGCACATATTCTTTCATTCGGCGGATCCATGCTCCTGCTGGGCATATTCGCCGAACGCGGGGTGCGCTTGAACTATGACGAATTCTACGTCTGGATGCAGGATCCCGTGCGATACGCGTTGCGAACATTGACCCTAACCTACGCGCCATCCGTGTTTTCGTTGCTGCCGCTGTATATAGCCGTCGCTCCGATGCTGCTTCTAGCGGCGATCGGTCTCCGACGCGCTCCCAGGCTCACTTTTTCGATTTCCGGCGCGCTTTGGCTTGCCAGCCAGATTCCAGCTCTCGACTCGCGATTGACGATGCCGGCATGGGTCCTTCATCCGGTGGCATGGCAATTTCTGTTCGTGCTCGGCGCCGGCACTCGATACTATTCGGAGCGCCTGCAAAAATTGGAGCTTTCGCGCGCGATCATCGGCGCCGCGGCTGCGATTGTAGCCGGGTCGGTGGTACTGAAGATTCTAACGATGCATCGGATCGCTCCACTGTTACCGTCCTACCTGCATGGCATTCCCGGGCTGAACGTCGGCAAGGATCATCTGGCGTTTTACCGGATGCTGCATTTCGTAGCGTTGGTTGTGCTGGTTCACGCTTGGACGCGCCGGCGCCCGCTGCCACTGCAAGCCTGGCTTGCCCGGCTGGTAATGGCCTGCGGCGTAGACTCGCTCTTCATCTATTCCTGTATTCTTGTGCTGGATGTCGGAGCGAACCTGGTTCTGGCGGTCACACATGGGGGCGTTTTGTTGCAAACGCAGATGACAATCTGCGGCCTTGCGTTGTTAGCCGGTATGGCGTGGCTGCGCCGAGGAACATCGCGTGCGCGCATGGGCGGCTTTCCCGTGCCCGATCAAATCCGAAGCAGCGCCGAATAAGGCCGCATGCAGCGCACTCATCGAAGCCGGAAACGCCGGCTACTTGCGCTCCGCCAGGCTAAACCAATTCCCGGTGGGGTCCTTGAACACGGCCTCAGTGCCGTAAAACTTCTTCTCCGGTGGGGACACGAACTCCACGCCGCGGGCGGAAAGCTCTTGATAAGTTTTCTGGATGTCGCCTGTCTCGAAGATACCGGCGGCGCTGACGCCCTTCTGGATCAGGCCGCGGAGAGCTGCGGCGCTTTCCGCATCCATATGGCCGTGCGGAGCCAGCTTCATGAGAATGATTTGGAAGTCCGGCTGGCCCTTGGGGCTGACCGTGAGCCAGCGAAAGTCGCCCATGGTTTGGTCCATCCGAACTTCAAACCCAAGCTTGTTCACATAAAAATCCCGAGCCTCGTCCTGATCGGCGACGAACAGGGTAGTTGCGGTGAAACGTTGAATCATCTGTCCTCCTGCCAGGAATGTAACCTGCGCCGGCCCGAGCGCGCTTCTTCAATCTTGCGATTCCCCAAGCCAAAAACTTACAAAGCAACTGGGCAGGCGATAAATGCGCCAGCCCTGCCGAGGCGCCACCCACCGGCGGGCTGCCCGGCGATACTCCGACGGCGGCTGTCCCACTCGCTCGGCGAAACGCTTGCTGAACGTGCCCAGGCTGGCATAGCCGATCTCCAGGCAGATTTCAGTTACCGGCATGTCATCGGCTTCCAGAAGCCGCCGCGCATGTTCCATCCTCAGACGGGTGACGAACTCATTCGGCGATTCGCCGAAAGTGCGCGCGAACAGGCGCTGGAAGTGGAACGGCGACAGGCAGGCTTCGCGCGCCGCCTGCTCCAGCAAAATTCGGTTGTCGTGTCCGGCAGCCAGGAAATCGCGGGCGCGGATAAGACGCCGGAACGTGGTGTCGTCGATACGATGTCCGGTGAAGACGTGCCCGCTCATTCTTCCGCAGTATAGTGGATTCCTTCGCGCCGGGTGGTGTATCACTGCAATCGAACCTTCCCAGACCCAGAACCCAGACCCGTGGGGCCTATCGCCGATCCGCTTTTCGGCGACAATAGCGGATAGGCCGATTGGCGTAAGGAGCACTGGGAAGGGAGGTTTCCATGAGAAACCGATTTCTGGCTTCGATGAGTGTTTTGGCAGCGGCGATCGCGATGCTGTCCGTTGCGAGCAAGCCTGCGGCGGCGCAAACCACGGTAGCCCTGGCGAAGGCGAACGGAACAACCGCGAAAACCTGGACTCCGCCTAAGACTCCGGACGGCCAACCCGATCTGCAGGGGATCTGGACCAATTCCACCATGACGCCGCTGGAACGTCCAAAGGCGCTCGCAGGGAAGGAATTTTTCACCGAGCAGGAAGCCCTCGAATACGAGAAGCGCCTGCGGCAAGATCTCAGCACCGATCGCCGGGACGGTCCCCCGGAAGTGGATGTCAACCGCTCGTACGAAGAATTGTGGCGCGAGCGTGGCCATCTGCTGCTGCGGACTTCGCTGATTGTGGATCCTCCGGACGGCCGCCTTCCCGCCCTAACACCGGAAGCGCAGGAGCGAGAGAAGGCGCGCGCCGAGGATCGACGCAGACGCGGGCCCGATCCCGCCGATTCCTGGGAAGATCGCAACCTGGCCGAGCGTTGCATTACGCGCGGCGCTCCCAAACTACCCGGCATGTACAACAACAACGTTCATATTTTCCAGACCCGCGACTACGTGGCGATCCTGCAGGAGATGATCCACGAAGTCCGCTTCATCCGGCTGGATGGAAGCCCGCACGTCGACCCGAACATTCGCCTGTGGATGGGCGATTCGCGCGGCCATTGGGAGGGCGACACCCTGGTGGTCGACACGACGAACTTCAGTCCTAAGATCATTTCCAATTCGTTCAATTGTTGTCCGGGCGCGGGCGCGAATCTGCACGTCGTAGAGCGCTTCAAGCTGGTCGACCCCGAGACTATCGATTATCGATACACGGTCGACGATCCGACCACTTATACCAGGCCCTGGACGGCGGCAGTTCCCATGACCAGGACTCCGGGACCGATGTTCGAATATGCGTGTCACGAGGGCAACTACGCCATGCCGGGCATCCTGGCTGGGGCGCGCGCCAAGGAAAAAGCCGCCGAGAAAAAGTAGGCGATTCCGGGGCTCGACGGACTTCACTTCCGTGAATCAGAGCCCGAGGGATGATTTTGCAGGCTTGTCGTCTCTGCCGCCGCTCTCAGATCTCTGCGAACATCGCGCATTGCTATCATAAGAACGTGGGAACGAAATATGGGTTTTCCCATTCTTGCTACCAATATGACAAAAAAACTTACGCTCGATAAGGCTGGGCGCATGATGATCCCGAAAGCCCTGCGCCAAGAGTTGCATCTTGGCCCGGGCGCAACCCTTCAGCTTGAGAGCGAAGGCGACGAAATCACACTGCGCCCCGTGCGGCCCAGGGCCCTCCTCAGGAAAGAGCGCGGC
>JBEKHQ010000472.1:0-3861 GCA_050012195.1 Bryobacteraceae bacterium
CCGGCAATGTGAAGCGCGTGGCGTCGGCCGTGGGCGAGGGCGCCATCAGCATTCATTTGGTTCACCGCGCGCTGGCCGAGCTATAGCGGCGATCCGTGCCCTTTAGCCCGCTTTGAAGAAATGCGCGATTTTCTTCCCGCCTTCCTCGGTGTAGTACACCGTCGTCTTGGCGCCCTTCTTCAATCCCTTGCCGGTTTCATCCACTGCTTTCTCGGTAAGATGATAGGTCTCCTCGGCGCCTTCGGCGGTCTTCACGGTGATCGTCTTCGCTCCGTGATCGACGCTCTTGACCACCACCGCGCTCGCTTTCAGTCCGTCCTTGCCGATGTGATCCACTTCTTGAGCCGTCTTCTCAGTGCCCTTCACCGTGTAGTGCACCACCACCTCATCGCCTTCCTTCATGCCTTCAAAAGCGTCCTTGCTTCCCTTCGCCGTGGCTTCGGCGCCATGGGCCACCGTTTTGCCGACGAAGTGAAACGTGTGCTCGGTCCCGTCCGCCGTCTTTACGACCACTGTCTTGGCGCCCTTGTCCACCGTCTTCACCGTGCCGCTTACCGCGCTCGCCACATCATCGGCGGCAAACGCGCCGAAAGCAAACAGCGTCAACATCAGACTAAAACCCAAATACTTTCGCATAGTGACTCCCATGCGGACAGTGTAACGCTTATATAACCTGAGCTGGGGGTTAGGTACACTGTTCTCCATGAAAAACCCATTGATACGCCTGTGGATTGCCGCTTGCGCGACGCCCCTTCTGATCAGCGCGCAGACGGTCGCCATCCGCGCGGGGCATTTGATCGATCCGGAAACGGGAACCGCGGCCGCCGGTCAAATCATCGTCGTCAACGCGGGCAAGTTCACCGCCATCGGAGCGAACGTCGCCATTCCGCCCGGCGCCGAGGTGATCGACCTGTCGCAATACTACGTTTCTCCCGGCTTGGTGGACGCGCATAATCACCTGGCGCTCACCTACAAGCGCGAACCGGAGAACAACAGTTACTATCTGACGACGGTCCTCGATTCCACCGCGATTCGCGCCGTTCAAGCGGTGTCCAACGGCATCACGATGATGTCCGCCGGCTTCACCGTGGTCCGCGATCTCGGCAACAACGGCAATTACGCGGATACCGCGCACCGCGTGGCCGTCGATCAGGGCTGGGTTCCGGGACCGACCATGATCAACTCCGGCATCATCATCGGTCCGATGGGCGGCCAGTTCTTCCCCGTGCCGGAAAGGGAGAACCTGGTATATCCGGAGTACCTCGATGCCGACACGCCCGATGAAATCGTGAAAGCCGTGCGCAAGAACATTCTCTTCGGCGCGAAAGTGATCAAGATTTGCGTGGACTGCAAATCCTATGGCTACACCGCCGACGAGATGAAGTTGTTTGTGTCGGAAGCGGCGAAGAGCGGGCTCAAGGTGGCCGGGCACGTCCAAACTCACGAGGGCGCGCTACGCGCGATCGAGGCGGGGATCTGGTCCATCGAGCACTCCATCGGGCTCGACGATCAGGCGCACAAACTGATGGCGCAAAAAGGGATCTGGCGGGTCGGCACGGAGACGCCCATATCCGACTATTACAGCCCCAGCCAGGCTCGTTTCGATCAGATGATCGACGGCATGAAAAACGCTTACGCCAATCACGTCAAAATGGCTTTCTCCACCGACGCCGATTACTATATTCCCGGCATGACGCGCGGTCAAATAGTAATCGATTTCTTGAGAAGCTGGAAGGCCGCCGGCATTCCCGCGCCGGAGATCCTCAAGATCATGACCGTCAACGGCTACAAGGTTTGCGATATTTACGATCGGCGCGGTCCGCTCAAAGTCGGATTGCCGGCCGATCTGATTGCGATGCGCGGCAATCCGCTGGAGAACATCGATGCGTTGCGCGAAATGCCGTTCGTGATGAAGGACGGCTTGGTATTCAAGCGCGACGGCGTCATGACCCCCGAGAAATTCTTTCACAGCGGCCCCGTGAATGGCTGGCGAGTTCGGTGAGCCGGCTACTGGTCGCGCAGTGTTTCGATTGGATCCACGCGCGCGGCGCGTAAAGCCGGAATCAGCGCGGCCGGCAGCGCGACCAATGCCAGCAGCAGCACGGACAGGCCGATGGTCAACGGATCCTTAGGACTCAGGCCGTAAAGCAGCTTCGTGATGGCCTGGGACGCGGCCAGCGCGAAACCGACGCCGACCAGCAGACCTGCGGCCAGCAGCTTTCCGCATTCGCCGCCAATCAGTTTCAGCACGCTTGCGCGATCGGCGCCTAGCGCCATGCGGATGCCGATTTCGGTGCGACGCCGCGCGACTATGTACGCCATCACGCCGTACAGTCCGATGGCCGCCAGCGCCGCGGCCAGGAATCCGAAAAAGCCGGACAGCGTAGCCATCAGACGCTCGCGCAGAAGCGAATCGGAAATCCGCGAATGCAGCGGATAGAAGTTGAGAGCCATCGCGGGATTGATGGCGGCCATTTCCCGCTTGATCGCGGCCAACTGGGCATTCAGCGCCACTTGCGACCTGCTCAGGATCACCGTGCCATAATCCGGTTCCGCCGCCTGATCCAGCAACGTAAATACGGTGGGGCTGAACGGATCGCTTAGGCGAACGTATTTCGCGTCCTTCGTCACTCCCACCACTTCGTAGAACGTTTCGGGCTCTCCAGGTCCGGTTTCGGTCCGCATGCGCTTGCCGATCGGATTAGCGCCCTTCAAAAATTGCTTGACGAACGACTGATTTACGATCGCGACCTTCGGAGAATTCGGCGTGTCGCGCTCGTTGAAGTCGCGGCCGGCCAGGAGCGGAGTGGCGAGCGTCCGGAAGTAGCCTTCCGAAACGGGGCTAAAGTTGGACAAGAACTTGCCGCTGGGATCGGCGCCGACGAACTGAAACTCATCATTCCAGCGATTGCCGCTGATCGGCACGATCGCTGTCGCGGCGGCCTGCTCGACGCCAGGGAGCACTCTAATGCGACGGAGTATTTCGCGATTCAGTTCGTATCGTCGGGGCGGCGGGTACTTCAAAGTGGAATGGTCCACCTCGGTCACCAGCACGCCACTCTCCTGAAATCCGGCATCCAGCGTCAATAGCTTGTGGAGGCTGCGAACGAACAACAAAGCGCCCACCAGGAGCGCCAGCGACAGCGCCACTTGCGTGATGACCAGAATGCGCCGCACTCCGAAACGCTCGCGAGCTTCGGTAAGCCCGCGGCCCGAGGCTTTCATCAACGTGACCGGGTTCGCGCGGGTGGCGCGTATAGCGGGCATCAATCCAAACAGCAGACAGGTCAGAACGGCCAGCGCAGCGGTAAAACCGAAGATCCGCCAATCCATGCCGAGGTCGACATAAAGCGGGCTATTGGTGGTGCTGAGAAACCGCACCAGATAGCTGCTGAGGAACTTTGCAAGGAGCGCTCCGCACGCCGCTCCGATCGCGGCGAGCAGCAGGCTTTCGGCCAGCATCTGCCGAATCAGGCGCGTCCGGGATGCGCCAATAGCAAGCCGCACGGCGAGTTCGCGCTCGCGGGCGCCGGCGCGGGCCAGCATTAGATTCGCGAGATTCGCGCAGGCAATCACGAGTACCAGACCCGCGATGGCCAGCAGAATCGACAGAGGCTCCTGGTAACGCGAACGCAGGTCCGATACGCCGGATCCGGCGAGGTCGGCGGTTAGCTTCATTGCGAGGTAGTCTTTCGCCGTCTCGGACGTATAGCTCGGCGGAAGCGTCGCCTCGAAGAGAGCGGGCGAAATAACCTGCACGTGCGCCCGCGCCTGGGCGAGCGTCCAACCGGGCTTCAGCCGTCCGATCACCGCCAGCCACCAATCATGGCGCTTCGGTGTATGCGCCGTTTCACTGTTGAT
>JBEKHQ010000473.1:0-3858 GCA_050012195.1 Bryobacteraceae bacterium
AAGAACTCGTAGGGGTGGTGATGGCGAATCCGTAGTGGTAGATTGGCAACTAACGAAGGGGATTTGCCACGCTGCTCTGTGTTGTCGAGAGCCGACACAGGACAGACGACAGTCCGGAATGCGCGCCAGCATTTAACCTTCGACATGGAAGTTAAGCCCGTTCCTGAGACTGAACGCAGAACATCCTGCATTCAACCAGCCACTTCAGCGTAGCTACTGAGGCCTAAAGAAAGAATAGAAAGGGCGTGAGAAATGTATAAATAAAGCAGTGGTGACGGCAGCGAGGACTGCGCGTCTCGAGATACCCAACCGGCCGCGACGTAATCGCGCTTACTGAGAGTTTCGCAGGTCGACTTGAACCACTTGGCCGTTATCCAGGCGGACGGTTCCGAGCGGCCGGCCCTGCGCCCAATATTGGCAGGACTCGCGAAGATGGCCGTCGTCATCCGGAATGCTGACGCGAGACTCCGGAACGCCGAGCGCGGCCAGCATTTCCTTCTCGGTGGCGCCTACGTGCAAGCTGCTTAGCTCCTCGACGGATGGCTCCTTAACGGCTGGTACAGGCGTCCCTTGCTCGACCACGGGCGTCGGCGGTGGGATCGGGGCCAGCGGGGCGGAGGCGGCTGGGCGCGCTCTAGCCGAATGCGCGCGGCTGGTGTGCGTCCCAACGACATCGGACGCGGCCCCGGCGCCGATCGCTGGGCCAGCCGAGGTTTCCACCGGGGCGGCCCCAGTGCCCACGGGAGCGATTTTCTCGTTATCCGGCACGGGCTTGGTTACCGCTGTCTTCGACTTTGCGCCCGCTGACGATGCTGTGGATTTGTCGACATCGCCAAAGATCTTGCCCAATGCGTTGCTGAGCGGCTTGCCCCCTGCCGTGCCGACAGTTGCTCCGGCGGCGGCCGCGGCGTGTTCAGCCAGGCTCTGCGCATTGGCTAGTCCGGCCAAAGCGAGTGTTCCCAGTATTGTCAGTGACACGAACCAGCGCATGAGTATTCCTCTGTTCCCATGCTAAGGAGGCGCCTCGCCTTGCGCCAGAGCTGAAAAACCTTAGTGCCTGCGGGGAAACGTACTGAGTTGGCCCTGCGATATCAGCGCTGGGGTTGCCGGCTCTGCGGTGTGATACTATGCCTAGCCATGCCGACAATCCTTGGTCTTCTCGCCTTAGCTGGGCTGGCGCTTCCTCTGTCCGCTGAGACATTGGAGGGCCGTTGGCGATTGCTGAACGCCGAAGATGTCCGCGCATCGGGAGACGTGGCACGACAGCCTTTCGGAGCGCACCCGGCCGGGTCGATCGTCGTACAGGGTGGATACTGCTACCTCCAGATCTTGAACACGGACACGCCCATGTTCGCGGCAGAACCGGGCGTGGGCGACCAAATGAAGGCCAAGCTGCTGGCTTCCTACATCGCGTACGAGGGACCGTGCACCTTCGACGACGCGGCGGGAACCGTGACGCTCAAGGTGGAAGGCGCATGGCGGCCCGATTATGTCGGCACCGAGCAGAAGCGCATTTTCCATTTCGAAAACGGAAAGCTGATCTTCGGTACATTGCCAAATTCGATCCGCAGCGGCGCGGAGACATTTACGCGCAAGCTCACGCTGGAGCGCGTTCGGTAAAGGCCGGAAACAATATGAAAGCCTACTTTCTCGCGGCCTGGGTGATCGCGGGAGTGTTAGCAACTTCGGCAGAGTGTCAGACGACCACGCAGGTTACGCTCAATTTCAATGCAACGGTCAACGCGGTGGATGGCGGCGATGGTTCGTTTTCCGAAATAACGGCGATGGTCAGCGTCAGTCCCTTTGGGAATGCCAGCTTCGTTGGAGCGTTGTCGGTGGTCACTTCCTGTTGTGTCGTCCACCCCTTCACCTTCACATTTCCCAGCGGAGACTCGTTTCAGATTCCTTCGATCATTAGTGTGGGCGGCGGCGTCTATGTCGAGAGCGAAGAAGTCCCGATCCTCGGCGGCACGGGAATATTCAAGAACGCCACGGGATCATTGACAATAGTAGTAAGCCCTAACGGCCCCGACGGCCTTGGCTGTCAGGATGGCAGCTCGCCAATTCCCGGACCGTTGTGCCCCGTAAACGTTCAATTTACCGCTACCGGCAGCATCACCACGCAGGGCAGTATTTCCGTCAGCCCTTCCGCGCTTCGATTTTCATTTCTCCAGGGAAGCTCGACGCCCAGTTCCCTGACGTTGACTCTAACCAATGGGACGCCGCAGCCTGCGGCATTCTCGGCCACATCCAGCGGTCAAAGCTGGCTCAGCGTTTCGCCAGCCAACCCCACCGCGGCCGCGTTCTCAAACACCACGGCCACCGTGACCGTGAATCCCTCGGGCCTTACTCCGGGCACTTACGCTGGGACCGTGACTTTGGCGACCTCGGGCCAGCAGTTCGTGGCGCCGGTTACTGTGACAGTAAGTTCGGCGCCACTCGCCCTCGCCATTTCGCAGACCGCGCTCCGATTTCAGGCTGCCGCTGGTGTGAACTCGCCCGCGAGCCAATCGATCACCGTGTTGAATGAAGGCAAGGGTTCGCTCAACTGGTCCGCCACGTCGTCCACGCCGGTTGGGAGTTGGCTCTCGGTCTCGCCATCCAACGGCGCCACCGGCCAAGCGGCCACGGTATCGGTGGATCCAACGGGTCTTGCTCCCGGCGACTACTATGGGCTAGTGCAGTTCGCGTCCGCCGGCGCAGCCAATTCGCCCCAAGCGGCGGTCGTGGTTCTGAATGTCTTGCTCGCAACGACCGCGGTTCCCACGGTCGAACCCACCGGCCTCATCTTCGCCGGTCAGCGGGGCGGCTCGAATCCGGCGGCCCAGACAGTGGCCATTTCGAATCCATCGAATGAATCCATCATGGTCGCGCCTAACCTTCTGGCCCAGCAGAATGGAGTGTTCTCCGTAACCCCGTCCGGCACTACGACCGTGACATCGTCCCCAGCGTCCCAGTTCACGATCTCAGCCGATCTTACCGGGCTGACAACAGGAGTCTACCCCGGCGTCGTTCAGTTTCTGTTCGGCGATGGGTCGGTACAGCAAGTGGCGCTGGTGCTGATTGTGACTCCGCCCGATGGCGCAGCCGCCGTGCCAGCAGCCATCCGCGCGAACACAACAGCAACCGGCTGCACGCCGACCGAACTGCTTCCCATATCCATTGCATTGGGGCAAGGCTTCAGCGAGGTCGCAGCCTGGCCCACCCCGCTAATCATCCAAGTGGTGGACGATTGCGGCAATCCGATGGGACCCGGCACGGTGGTGGCTTCGTTTTCCGACGGCGATCCGCCGTTGTCTTTGCTATCACTGGGAGTGGGGATGTGGTCGGGAACCTGGGAGCCGCGCTATACGGCCAGCGCTGCAGTGGTTGTGATCACGGTGCAGGCCCAAAGCTTGCAGCCGGCGCTGACGGGGATGGTGCAAATCTCGGGGACCTTAAATCCCAACCAGAGCGCGCCGGCGATCAACGCGGGAGGCGCGGTGAGCGCAGCCAGTTTCGCCGCGAACGGTCCCTTGGCTCCGGGTGGTTTCACTTCGATTTTCGGGACCAACTTCGCATCGGCCCGGAGCTCGGCGGGTACGCTGCCGCTGGGGACTACGCTGGGTGGAACGCAGGCCATTCTGGGCGGCGAATCGATGCCGCTGCTTTTCACCAGCAGCGGCCAAATCAACGCCATCGTCCCCTACGGCATCGCGCCGAATGCGACGCAACAGTTGATCGTGCAGCAGGATACGGCGTACTCGATGCCGGAAGCGGTGACGGTGGCAGCGGCCCAGCCTGGCGTGTTCACACAAGATCAGAGTGGGATGGGGATCGGCGTGATCGTGGTGGTGCAGCCGGATGGCACGCTATTCG
>JBEKHQ010000474.1:0-3852 GCA_050012195.1 Bryobacteraceae bacterium
GATTCTAGACCGCTTAGCACGGGCATGGCTACGTCAAGCAAGACCACATCCGGCTTCAAACGACTGCACTGAGTAAGTAGTTTCTGGCCATTTGTTACCGTGGCGACGATCTCGAACTCCGGATCGAGGAGCGCACGAAACGCCTCGAGCACCAGTGCTTCGCTATCGGCTATTAATATTCTCGGGCGCGCCGTTCGCCTCGCGCTACTTCTAGACCTCAGCTCGTTCATCTTTCGGATCGCTCACTATCGGATCGCTCATTTCCGAAGAGCGCCCATTCCTGGGATCGCTCCAGGAGACGGCGTCAGAAGGAACGTAATCATACTTTTTCAGACATTCCGCAACCTGAGCCCGGCATATCCCGCCGTCATCGGCTAAGGCGGCAATGGCGGCTACCACGATGTTCACGCTGTCAACTTCAAAAAAACTCCGCAAGGCCGCTCGAGTGTCGCTTCGGCCAAACCCGTCCGTTCCCAAAGTCACGTAGCGCCTGGGAACCCAGGTTCGAATCAAGTCGGGAACGGCGCGGACATAGTCGTTGGCGGCGATAACCGGCCCCGCGGTCGGGAGCAGGCAGCGCTCCACCCAACTCAACCTCGGTTGTTCCGACGGATGCAGGCGATTCCAACGCTCGATTTCCAATCCGTCGCGCCTCAGCTCGGAAAAGCTTGTTACGCTCCAGACGTCCGCCGCGATGTTCCAGTCGCGTTCCAGCAGTTCGGCGGCCGCAAGCGCCTCCCGCAGGATCGTGCCGGCTCCCAATAGCTGAACGCGCATCGTCGAGGCTTCCCCCAAGCTGCTGCCACGAACGAGATACATCCCGCGAACGATTCCTTCTTCTGCTCCGGCCGGCATGGAAGGGTGAACGTAGTTCTCGTTCATGGTGGTCAGATAGTAGAAGACGTCCTCCTGGGCCTCGAGCATCGCTCGCAAACCGTGGTCCAGGACTACGCCGACTTCGTAGGCAAAGCAGGGGTCGTAGGCGCGACAGTTCGGGATCGTGGAAGCGATCAGATGGCTGCTGCCGTCCTGATGTTGCAGCCCCTCGCCCGAGAGAGTGGTGCGGCCCGCGGTTGCGCCGATCAGAAACCCGCGTGCGCGGGAATCCGCTGCGGCCCAGATCATATCGCCTACCCGCTGGAAGCCAAAGATCGAGTAAAAAATGTACACCGGTAGCATGGGGATGCCGTGGTGGCTATAGGCCGTCCCCGCCGCGATCCAGGACGAGAGCGCTCCGGCTTCGCTAATTCCTTCTTCCAGTATCTGGCCATCTCGCGATTCCTTATAGAAGAGAAAATCGCTGCTGTCCTCCGGCTCATACAACTGCCCGCAGGGAGAATAGATTCCAGCCTGCCGGAACAACGACTGCATGCCGAAGGTGCGAGCCTCATCGGCGATGATCGGCACAAACCGCTTGCCCAAGGCGCTCTTGAGCAGATTGGCGAGCATTCTCACGAACGCGATGGTGGTGGACATCTCGCGGTCTTCTTGTTGGAAGGCGAAACCGGCGAACTTGCTCCGCGCCGTCACTTCCACGCTCTGGGCGGTCAGCGCGCGCTTGGGCACGAATCCTCCCAGCAGCATCCGGCGCTCCTGGAGATACTGCATTTCCGGGCTCTCCGGCGCCGGACGATAGAATTTCGCGCTGCTCACATCCTCATCCGACAATGGCAACTCAAACCGGTCGCGGAAATAGTGCAAGGCCTCCTTGTCCAGTTTTTTTTGCTGGTGGGCGGACATACGGCCTTCGGCCCAGCGGCCCAATCCATAGCCCTTTTTGGTCTGCGCCAATATCACCGTCGGATGCCCGCGATGCCGGATGGCCGCGTCGAAGGCAGCATAGATCTTTACCGGATCATGACCGCCTCGCGTAAGATTATCGATCTGAGCGTCCGATAAGCTGGAGGTAAGCTGAGCCAATTCCGGGTATTTGTTAAAAAAACGTTCTCGATTGAACCTGCCGTCGTTCGCGCCATAACTTTGCAACTCTCCGTCCACGGTTTCGTGCAGCCGCCGCAGAATCAGATTTTGAGTGTCGCGAGCGAACAGGTCGTCCCAATCGGACCCCCACAGCACCTTGACTACATTCCACCCGGCCCCGGCGAACAGCCGCTCCAGTTCCTGCACGATCGAGCTGTTGCCCCGAACCGGCCCGTCCAATCGTTGCAGGTTGCAATTGACGACAAAGATGAGATTGTCGAGGTTCTCTCTGGCGGCCAATGCCAGGCCGGCAATCGATTCGGGCTCGTCCATTTCTCCGTCTCCGAGAAACGCCCAAACCCTTCGTTCCGATTCTGGCATCAGGCCGCGATGTTCCAGGTAGCGCATGAATCGCGCTTGATACACCGCGGTAAGCGCTCCTATTCCCATTGAGCCGGTGGGAAACTGCCAAAATTCAGGCATGAGCCACGGATGCGGGTATGAGGAAAGGCCTTTACCCGCCACCTCGCGCCGAAAATTACAGAGGTGTTCTTCGGTGAGACGGCCTTCGAGGAAGGCGCGCGCGTATATGCCGGGAGCGGAATGCGGCTGGAAGAATACCAGATCCGCCTGACGCACCGCGCCTGGCCCGGATGCGTCTCCGTGAAAAAAATGATTCAGGCCTACTTCAAAAAGATCCGCGACGGACGCATAGCTGGCCAAGTGCCCGCCTAGTTCGCTACTCTCCTTATTCGCCCGAACCACCATTGCCAACGCATTCCACCGAACGATGGCCGTGATCTTCCGCTCTAGTCCAAGATCGCCCGGATAGTTTGGCTGACTGGCGGGAGGGATGGTATTGCCATAGGGCGTGTTCAACAGTTTGTTTATTTCAACGCCACGGGAACGGGCGTGAGCGAACAAATCCTGCATGATCTGGTCGCAACGCCCCAATCCACGGTACTGCAACACCGAATCGAAGGCTTCCAACCACTCCTGAGTTTCGGCTGGATCCATGTCGGGCAGGCCATTGCAGTGCGCTGTCTGTTTGGACAGGGCACCCGCAAGGTCACTTTCAGCCATATTCGTCGATTCTAAAGTCCGTCTCGCCGTAGATGATTTTTTCTTTGCTGAATGCAATCCCTATAAACGACACATCATATGGTGGGCGTAAGGTTTGGCGGCACATGATGCCTTCGTTCATCAAATTGTCGCACCGGTATCTACCCGAGATGCCGATCTCCTTGCGGGTTCTTCCAAATCGGCGCGGGTTCTTCCAAATCAGTCAAAAAGCTCTCGGTTTGTCCTCGCGCGAGTGGGTGAATCGGACAGGAATCCGTCCAAGCAATCAAGAGCATTGAGGAGCCGGGGAAATCCGGCCGGCTATCTTGCGCCCGAGGATGCTGCGGGGTCCGGGTTGACTGCGATGTCGAAATCGTAATAGGTTTCTAGCGCGCCGTCACTCGCGATCGCCCGCAGGCGATAGTTGCCGGGAACGCTGAATTTAACCGTGGTTGTGGAACTGACCGGTTTACCGTAAGCGGGCGCTACCATCGGCGGATCGAAGCGAACCGCTCCGGGCCCGCGATAGAGTATCCATTTAATTCCCAACCCGGGCGGGCGCATCAGTTGCTCGGGAATAATATTGGGAATGCCGGTAAGCTCCTCTTGTTGAGGCTTGGGTGCTTCCGCAACTTTGCGTCTCTGGGCTTTGGGTTTGGGCAGACCATCATCGGTAGCATTGGCTGTCAACGTAGCCGTATTGGGCAATGTAATCGTTTGGGGGCCGCTCCCGGAAATTGTGGGCGCTTCGTTCGACCAGTCCACGACGCCGCTGCCGGCGTTCTCGGAAATGACGCCGTTATCCAATTGCCAAGCCGGATTCAAGGAGGCCTTGGCACGATCCGTGTGCCCATGCGTTACTAGGGTCCA
>JBEKHQ010000475.1:0-3843 GCA_050012195.1 Bryobacteraceae bacterium
ACGTGTCCTAAGTGCGCCTCGCAGTTGCTGCACACCAGTTCGGTGCGGCGCATTCCGTAGCTTCTATCGGTCTCGGTCTTGACGTTCTCCGGAGCCACGGGCGCCCAGAAACTCGGCCAGCCCGTTCCCGAATCGTACTTAGCGCCGGATTCGAACAAGAGATTGCCGCAGCAAACGCAGCGGTAGACGCCCTCTTCGTGATTGTCCCAATACTTGCCGGTGAAGGCCGGTTCGGTTGCCTTTTGGCGCGTCACCTCATATTGTTCCGGCGTCAACTCTTTGCGGTATTCTTCGTCGGTTTTTAGTTTGCCTGTCATAAAATCCTCACCAAATCGCGCGTTTGTAGTGACGCCGGATCTTCTCGTCCTTGGTGATCAGCGGCGCGTCGTTGGCGCTGGCATGCGCCACAATCAGGCGGTCGAACGGGTCCCGGGTCCATTTCTCACTCAGAGCGCTTTCGATCACCTGACCGAACGGCAGGCCACAAACCGATAATCCCATGTCCCTGGATAGGGTCTCCAGCACTCTCGAAGCCGGCGCCTTCGCCCGACCAACCTCGAAAAGGTACTGAAGCTCCAGGATAACGATCGGCGAAATCGCGGGAGCGCCCCTATTAATCTCGTCCCATGCAAGCTTGCTTATTTTCTGCAACTCGCCGCCATACAGCCACCCGACCACATGGGTGTCCAAATAAATCACTTGTCCAAATTTTTCAACTCGTTCCACTCGCTCGACCAGTCCATGTGAACGATGTCTTCCGGATCGCCCACCAGATAATTCCGCTTTTTCAGCTTGCTGAACTTATCGGGCTTCGCTTCGGGAACGATCTTGAGGACTTTGCCTTTGCGCAGCACTTCCACGGGCGTTCCCGTTTCCAGCACCTGATCGAGAATGCCGTAGATGTTCTCGCGAAGTTTGGAAGCAGTGACCCGCATAGTTTGAGTTTAACACGTACGTACGAGAATCGCGAGTCGTACGTACGTGCAGCCCCGGCTACTGCTCCAGCTTCACCAAACCCGCCGCAAGGACCGCTGCGGCATCCTCGGCGGTAAACTGCTCGGTTTTCGCGGAATGGTTCATGGAGCAGAACTTGGGACCGCACATCGAGCAAAAGGCGGCGTCCTTGAAGCCTTCCTCGGGCAGGGTCTCGTCGTGCATGGCTTCGGCGGTTTCCGGATCTAGAGACAACTCGAACTGGCGGCGCCAATCGAAGCGATAGCGCGCGTGGGAGAGTTGATCGTCCCGCTCCCGCGCTCCGGGCCGATGGCGGGCGACGTCGGCGGCATGCGCGGCGATCTTATAAGCGATGATGCCCTGCTTGACGTCCTCGCGGTTGGGCAGGCCCAGATGTTCCTTGGGCGTGACGTAGCACAGCATGGATGCGCCGTACCAGCCGATCATCGCCGCGCCGATCGCCGAAGTAATGTGGTCGTAGCCGGGAGCGAAGTCGGTCACCAGCGGTCCCAGCGTATAGAAGGGCGCTTCGTTGCACAGCTCCACTTCCTTTTCCACCTGCATCTGGATCTGATCCATGGGGATGTGGCCCGGCCCTTCGATCATGACCTGGACGTCATATTCCCAGGCCTTTCGGGTCAGTTCGCCGAGCGTCTTCAACTCCGCGAACTGGGCCTCGTCGCTCGCGTCGGCCAGGCATCCAGGCCGCAGGCCATCGCCCAAAGAGAAACTGACGTCGTGTTTCTGAAAGATCTTGCATATCTCGTCGAAGCGCTCGTACAGAAAATTCTGCTTGTGGTTCTTCACCATCCATTCGGCCAGAATGGACCCGCCGCGGCTCACGATCCCAGTGATGCGCTTGGTGGTGAGGGGAACGTATTGCACCAGCACGCCGGCATGAATGGTCATATAGTCGACGCCTTGCTCGGCCTGCTCTTCGATGACCTCGAGCATGACCTCCATGGTCAGGTCTTCGACTCGCCGCACGCGGCCGAGCGCTTCGTAAATGGGAACGGTACCGATCGGGATGGGCGACTCGGCGATAATCGCCTTCCGGATTCGCGGGATGTCGCCGCCGGTCGAAAGATCCATCACCGTGTCGGCGCCGTATTTCACGGCATACTGGAGCTTCGCGACTTCTTCGTCGATGTTCGAGGTGGTGGAGGAGTTACCGATGTTCGCGTTGATCTTGCAGGAGGAAGCCACGCCGATGCACATGGGCTCGAGATTGGAGTGGTGGATGTTGGCGGGGATAATCATGCGGCCGCGCGCCACTTCGGAACGGATCAGTTCCGGCGCCAACCGCTCGCGCCGGGCGATGTGCTCCATCTCCCCGGTTATCGCGCCCTTGCGGGCGTAGTGCAACTGTGTTCGAATCGCGTCGTTGAGCCGGGGGGTAATCCATTCGTTCCGCATACCGGCCATTTTAGCGCGGCGATGCTCGCACCGCCGGGCCCCAGGATTTCAGAGCGGGGCCCGAGCTACCTATGCGGATAGTACGCTCTTCGCCGCGCGCCTTCGCAGGATGGCCTGTACCGAGGCGAGAACAATGAGCCCGGCGCACAGCAGCAGAATCGTATTCGGTTCGGGAACGGCGCTGGTGTGGTAGCTGATGGCGCCGTCGAAGTCGACACCGAATGGCGTGCTGCCCACTTCCTGGAAATCCTGGAACGTGATGGTATTGACGCCCGCGTTCACGTCCGCAGTCACGTTCATGTTGGTTATAACGCCTTCGTTGGCCGTGGTACACCCGACCGGCCCGGAGGCGCAGTTTACGCCGAGCGTCGTGTCTTCGGTGAACAGTGTGGTGCCGTCAATCATGACCGTAGCCGAGTCGTCCGCGTAAACGCCCAGATTCAGCAGGACATTCGTGAAACCGGCCGGCAGGGTGAAACTCTCCGTGTATGTGACGCTGGTCCCCAAGGCTGGATCGGTATCTCCCGCCGTTGTGATCCAACTTGACGACAGAGGCGAACTCAAGGGAGTCGCCCAACTCGGGTCGACCGTGGCGAGAATAGTCGCGTATTCCGTGCTGTTCGGGGTGCTGGTGGAGCTGGCAAAATTGATGGTATTTGCCGAACAAGCGGAAACAGCGAGCAATGCAAGAATGCCGAATTTCATGTTTGTTTTCTCCGGGGCCTCCCCAAGAAGGGGAAGCACGATGACAGTTTGCGCTCTAAACGCGTGGCCGGAGCCAAACCTTTGGTGCGTTTTGCGGTTACCGCGTAATGGGAAATTAGGCGGGGGTACTTCGGCTCTAAGGTGCGTTACGAGATCTTTTCCCAGTAGTTGTTGCGGCCGAAAGGCGTGATGGCTACGTGTTTCACGAAAGTCCCGCGCGAATCGGTGTACTGCGCCCCGTCCGAATACGATTCTCCGGGGACCGACAGGTACAGATTGCCGATCGCTTGCACGCCCACCGGATCCTCCACCGTGGGAGCTGGCGGAACCGGCGAAGGAGGCGCGGCGTAGGGCGGGTAGTCTTGGATATTCACCGATACGGGGATCGAGCCGGCGGGGGGATTATTGGGGTTATAGGATGGTTCGCCGGGGAATGAAAGGCCGGGCGCGACCATGATAGGAGGTTGAAGCGCCGCGGGCACCCAGGTGTAGCCGAAGTTCAAACGCATGGTCATTACGAGGTAAGGATCCCATTTCCAGGCCATGATCGGGATATCGATGGTGAACCCTTGCTGCGCAAGTTGTTGCGCGCGCGTAGCGCGGTCATCGTCGTTCAGGGTGCTGGCCGGTCCGAAGGCGGAGGCCACTTCGGGAGGCTGCGACGCCCAGTAGGCTTGATCGAAATCGGATTGAGTATTGTCCATGGCTTCTTCCATACGAAGAATAAAATGGGGCCCTGCGCCGCGCGAGGGCATCGCCGGCGTAAGT
>JBEKHQ010000476.1:0-3839 GCA_050012195.1 Bryobacteraceae bacterium
GTCGCTTCGTTTTCCCGCAGCCGCGCTATGATCTCTTCACGGTTCATGACTACCTTCAGGTTAACCCGAAAGTTGTACGCGAAACGGGCGGCAATGTCGAGGCCGGTGACGGTGTTTGAGACCACGGCATATCGGAGCCACGACCAAACGCCCTGCCCTACGCCGCGAGAATGAGGGCCGCGCTTCTGAACGCGGATCGGGCCACGCTTTACCAGCGCTTGGCTGGAACGGAAGAACAAAGGGCCGCTCGCGAGAAGACTCAGAACACCATGTTCAATCTCAAGTCGCTTATCGAAAAACGTCACATTTTCTACCAGCGCAAATGCGCACTCTGTTGAAAGGGCATCTCGATAGCATCTCCAATCATCTCTTTGGCGTCGGCTCCTACGGCGCTTACAAGGCCTTGAAACAAGCCTAGAACGAGTCCACCGCACACGAGCGGGCGCGAGCTACGTCTCGGGGTCGCGCTCGGCGATTAAATCGGCCATGCTGGCCGAAGCTGGATCGCCCGCTACGCGCAAGGCTCGGATGGCGCCCGCGCGATCCCGCGGCAGTCGATTTTGATTCACCTTCCACTTGCCGTCCAGTCGCGCCACCGGAATTTCGAGGCCCACGATGCCCTTCAGCATGGCGCCTAGAAAATCCGCGGGCGCCTGATCCGGGCTCCAAGGTTGCGGCAGGGCGGCTTCTTCCAGGCTGGTGAGCTCGCGGACGTGTCGCTCCAGCAGCGCGACGTCGTCGAAAATTCGCAGAGGCCCATGGGCGTGCACTACGGCGTAATTCCAAGTCGGCACGACGCGCCCGGTTTCCTGATGGCTGGGGTACCAGGAGGGACTAATGTAGGAATCCGGCCCCTGGAAAATAGCCAGCGCCTCGACATCCGTGCGCGAATCGCGCCACAGCGTGTTGGCGCGCGACACGTGTCCTATTAAGGTCCCGAGGGGCGCCGGGTCCGGGTGCAGGATTAGCGGGATATGGTTCGCCACCAGGCCCTCGGGGCCGAGCGTGACCAGCGTCGCCAGCCGGTTTCGGCGGATCAGCTCATGCAGAACCTCGACGCGCTGTTCGCGGAAGTGAGGAGGGTTGTACATGCGGCAAGGTTGGCTTCGGCTAAAATCATAGCGCGTCGCGGCAACAGTCGCGCCGGCCCTTGACAATTAGTTTAGTTGAAACTAAACTATAGCCCATGGAGCCCGCCGTTCTGGACGCGATCGCCTCGCCGCGCCGCCGCGAGATCTTGCGATTGGTCTGGAACCAGGAGCAAAGCGCGGGCGCCATCCACCGGGCGATGCCCGATGTCACTTTCGGGGCCGTGTCGCTGCAACTGCGGGCGCTGGTGGATGCCGGTCTGGTGGAGGCGCGCGCACAACAGCGCAATCGGTTTTACCGGGCTCGGCGCGAGGCGCTCGGGCCGGCCGCCGAGATCCTGGAGCAAATGTGGGACGACGCGCTGTGGAAGCTCAAACTGGCCGCTGAACTTGAAGAAACGCGCCGTGGGCCCAAACCGCGCCGACGACGAGGCAAGAGATGAGGTCGATGAGGGGACGATGCCGACACTGCCATACGAATTGAACCGAACCGTTGTGATCCGAGCCGCGCGGGAGACCGTTTTTCGATTCTTCACCGACAGCGCGCGATGGGCCAGTTGGTGGGGCGCCGGCTCGACCATCGATGCCAAGCCGGGAGGCAAAGTGTACATCCGCCATGCCGAGGGAACGGAATCCTTGGGCGAGGTGTTGGGGGTGCACGCTCCCGCTATGATCTCATTTACCTACGGCTTCGCGAGCGGCAAACCGATACCGCCGGGAAGCTCGCGCGTAACCATTCGCCTGGAGCCGGACGAAGAAGGAACCCGCCTGCATCTGCTGCACGAATTTCCGGACGTCAGCACTCGCGATGACCACGTGCAGGGCTGGCGCTTCCAGCTTTCCCTCTTCGCGAACGTGGTGGCGAACGAAGCGTACGCGGACGCGCAAGGCTCGGTGGACGCTTGGTTCGACGCGTGGGTTATAGCGGACGAAAGAGCGCGCGAGGAACTGTTGGCTAGGATCGTCAGCCCCGAAATCCGCTTCCGCGACCGGTTCAGTCTGCTGGACGGAATGGCCGATCTCGCCGCTCACATCGGCGCGTCGCAGCGATTTATGCCGGGCATCGCTCTTCGGCGGAGAGGAAACGTCCGGCACTGCCAAGGGACGGTGCTCGCCGACTGGATTGCGTCGGGAGCGGACGGCAAAGAGCGGATGACCGGGACAAACGTCTTCGTGTTCAGGCCGGACGGACGAATCGACTCAGTGATGGGCTTTACGAACCCATCGCCGGCTTAGCGTTTTGAAGCCGCTTCCTGGTCGCACAAAAAGCAACGAGGCCTAGTCCCATGGCGAGAAGTGAAACGCTGGATGGTTCGGGAACGGCGCTGGTAGCGGAGGTTTCTTCAAAATTCGGGCCGAAGATTCCCGAAGTGACCGTGGCCCCGTCAGTGAGGGTCGGAAAAGCCAAGCTACTGCTAACCACGTACTCATCTTGAATATAGGCAATGCTTGGGTCCACACTATATCCCGTGGCGTTGACGTCGGCTGTATAATCGGCATTGCCCGTTTCCGCCACGATATAGTAATCCTGGCCAGCCGCCAGCGAGGTAGTCGGAATGGTTTCATAAAAGAAATCGCCGACCTGCGTATCGGAGGTGGTAACCGGCGTGGGCGTAGAAACCAGCAGCGTGCCGGATGAATTGTAAATGCCGACTTCGCCGCATCCGGAACAGTTGCCTAAGCCCAAGTAGCTGCTGTTAACCAGAGTGGCATCGAAGAATCCCAGCGCAGTTACGTCAATCGCCGTATTCGTTGAGAACTCAAACCCCAAGCTGTAAGGGCCTTCACCGTTGTTCAAAGTGTCACTCGAGTTCACTCCCGTGAAACTGATCGCCTGAACTGAACTTGCCGACAGGCTGGACGGTAGAAACGCCGCGAGCAACCCCACAGCCCCAAGAAAAGAGATGGGCCTGAATTTCATAAGCATCCTCCAACGCTGGGAATCATAGTATTTATAAGAACGTGCCTGATATTAACATGCCGATTTGGAAGTAGAACCTTCGTTTTAGTTCTATAGGTTCCATTACTTCCTTCCAGAGCCGCGCTAGTTCCCCACCACCAACAGGCTGGAGTTCGCCGCAACTCCCTGCTGGGTGATGTCCAACTGCAAGCTGCCGGCCTTGGCGTCGGTGGGCACCTGGAAGTTGATCTGGTAGTAACCTACTAATCCGGGTGTAAGACCGGCGAACTGGACTTTGGCGGGTTCGCCGCCGACCGTGACCGTAGCCGGGACCGTGACCGAGGCCAGAGGCGACGAGGGAGATGCGACTCCGGCCTGGACGAGCGGCTTCGTCAAACCCATGCCGCCCAGAAAAATGACCAGATACTCGCCGGGCTTTGCCGGCGAATCCGGCGTCACCAGGCTCAAGTCCTGATGTTGCGCCACCACCTGTCCATTGGTCTGGCGCTCCACGCCGGGCGTCGCTGGATTAATAGAGATCGACTGCGGAGTCGAGTAGGCGCCGCTGACCAGCACCAGCACCGGATACTGCTGGTCGGGCGAGAGGTCGGCCGGGAGCTGCGCGTTAATTTGGGTGCCGCTTACATAATAGAGCGGCGCGAGTTCGCCTCCGATCACGACGCTGGTTCCATTGAGCGCGGTCGGGAGGGGAGCCGTGGCGGTCATCGCGGAAGGCGCCAACGCCGAGCCGTAAAGCGACACGATAGTGTCCGGCGCCAGCGGGGCGCCCGGTTGCGGATACAAATTGTTCACGGTGCCGTTCTGGGTCAGGATCGGATAGGGAGTATCGG
>JBEKHQ010000477.1:0-3826 GCA_050012195.1 Bryobacteraceae bacterium
CTCTGATCGTGCACGCATTTATCGGTCTGGCGTGGGAGGGAAAAGGCCAGTTTGAGCGCGCGATGCAGGAGTACAAGATGGTGGAGGCGCAATCGCCGGCCGAGGCGCGAAGCTACGTGGCACACCTTTTGGCGGCAACCGGCAAGCACGCGCAGGCCATCGCTGTGGTAAAAGAAATGGAACATCCGGCCGGAGAAACACCGAACGCTTTCGATATCGCGACGGTTTACGCCGGGTTAGGGGACAAGGACTCAGCTTTTCGGTGGCTCGATCGCGCTTATGAGCGACGCAATATCTGGTTCCTCAAAGTGCATCCCTTTCTGGATCCTCTCCGTCCCGATCCCCGTTACGCCGCGCTGCTCCAAAAAACGGGGCTTGAATAGGCGCCGCGTGAGCAGCAACAGCATCGCCCGGCGCTAGTAGCTTCGAAAAAACAGCTCTTCGAGAGCCATTCGCCGCACCTGCCAGAACTCGCGCCGCTCCTCATTTACACTCAGCGTGCACGCGCCCTCGTCATTGAAGACCAGAGTCACCTCGAACTTCTTATTGCCTTGATCGTCCCGCACCAAAATCGCGTGCTCGGTAAGGCTGAACGTCACCGAGATGCGCACTTCTTTGGCTTGCAGCTGAACGGTAAAGCCGTCATCATTGTCCGCCAGCGAAAACTCATAGGCGGAATTGCCGGGTCGCAGCGCGTTGCGCGTCTTGACGTCCTCTTCAACTTCTAATCTGAGTTGCTTGAATATGTTCGGGTAAGAGCATGAGGACCGCTTCGTTACCCAGTCGGACTTCGGCGCGTCCTTCGGCGCTTCTTTCGCCGCGTTGTCGTCCACGTTTTCACCTCCAAAATTTCGCCCGCTCTTCCAAAAATACTACGGGACTCGATCACTTCACGTACTTGGGCGTTCCGCCGGACCAGGGGTCGTAGGTTTCGACGAACCGCATTCTTTCGGACGTGGAAGGATGCGAAAACATCCAGAATTCAATAAACCGGTTGGGATCGGGCTCGTCGAGGCTCACTTCGCCCATCACTTGAAACGAATGCGCCGCCACTTCCCGCCCGTTCAGTACCAAGCCGTGGATGACCTCGATTCCGTAGACATCGGCGTTGTGCTCTATCTGGCGGCTATAGGCGTTGATTAACGGTTCGGTAAGGAAGCTGAAAATCGCGAACAGCAGCAGCAGTGCCGGGAGCGACGCCCAGTCGTCCACGCCGCGGACTTTCCAGCCTGCGCCCCAGCGGCGGAGCATCGAACGTAGCGCGCGGTATCCGATGTAAAGAAGGATCAGCACCAGCAGCGCGAGATAGATCAAGGTGTCCCGGACGTGGCCGAGCACGTAGTGCCCCATCTCGTGTCCGAAAACGTAGAGGATTTCGGGAGTCGTCAGGAGTGAGAGCGTGGTGTCCCAAACGACTACCCGCTTGGATGCGCCGAAGCCGGTGACGTACGCGTTCGGTGAGTTGAGCTTTTCGCTGGCCTTCATTTCGAACATGCGCTCGGGTGGAATCGCAAGGCCGCCACGCGCCACCACCTTTTCCAGTTGGACAACCAGCGCATCGTGCTTTGCGGCCAGCGGTTCGAACTTATAGAAGAGCGGTTCGATCACGATCGGCTCGACGAATGCGCCGACGAACAGGATGGGAAGCGCCGCCAGCCAGAAATAGAGCCACCAGCGGCGCGGGCTCCGGCGAATGACTCCGTAAAGGATGAAGGCCAGCAGCACGGCGACGGCGAAAGTGAGCAACTCCGCCTTCGTCCAGTCCCAGAACCAAGAAGGCCAGCTCTGGATGGACTGTTCGAACTTGAGTTCGAGGTGCTGGCCGTAGACTCCGAGCGGCAAACTAAGAACATCGTTGGTGAAGATCAGCAACGGAACGAAGATGATCGCTTGAAGCAGGCGTCGCTTGGACGCGGCTTCGGCGCAGTCGCGGAATTTGGCGGCGAGTCCGGCGACGAGAATGAACAGCAAAACGGCGATTCCGTAAATCGAGCCGAGGAAGTGCAGCCAATAGCGGGCGTGAGCGTACTCGATGGCCCTCTGCAGCTTTTCGGGAGGGAGCGAGTATAGGCGTGGTGTTTGCATTTGCCCGGAGGCGGCGTCAACTTGACGGGCGGGCGGTGGAGTAGGCTGGGCGGCGACTGGCGCGCACGCCAGCGCGGCTGCAATCAGAAGCGCGTGAACCGCGGCAGCGAGCTTTCGTTCGTACAATGAGATCGAAAAGCAATGTCGAAGGAAACGCAGCCGGTGGATAACCGCCAACCGCTTACCGATGAGCAAATCGAGAGTCACACAATCGGAGAAATGGCGCCATTGGCAGGCCGAATTCTCATTGTAGACTACGATCCTCGTTGGCCGGAACTGTTCGAGCGCGAGGCCTGCCGAATCCGGACGGCTCTCGGACATCGAGCGTTGCGAATCGAGCATGCCGGATCGATCGCCGTTCCGGGCCTGGCCGCCAAACCGGTCATCGACATGCTCCTGGAGCTGGCCGATTCGCGGGACGAAGAGGCGTACGTGCCCGCTCTGGAGGGCGCCGGCTACGTGCTGCGCATCCGTGAGACCGGCTGGTTCGAGCACCGCATGTTCAAAGGGCCGGAAGCGGAGACGAACCTGCACGTGTTTTCGTCAGGCTGTCCGGAAATCGATCGGATGTTGACGTTCCGGGACTGGCTGCGCGGCAACGCCGCCGACCGCGATCTATACGCCGCTGCCAAACTTGCCTTGGCCCAGAACGATTGGAAGTACGTCCAGAATTACGCCGATGCGAAGACCGCCGTCATCGAGGAAATCATCGCGCGGGCTCGCGATAGGGAATGATGCTACGCGCTCGTTCTTCGCTTGCGCAGCTCATCGAGAGCTACCGCCAGGATAATCACTCCTCCGATGATCACTTGCTGCCAGTACGGATTGGTCCCGAGCAGGTCGCTGCCGTTTGCCAGCAGGCCCATGATCAATGCGCCCATCAGCGTTCCCAGCACGGTGCCTTCCCCTCCGCGCAGGCTTCCGCCGCCGATGACCACCGCCGCGATGGCCGTCAACTCGTAGCCTTGCCCGCTGGTCGGCTGCCCGGTCATCAGCCGCGACGTCTCGATCATTCCCGCCAAGCCCGCCAACAGACCCGCGATCGTATATACGGCGGTGGTATGAAAACGCACCGGCACGCCCGCATAATACGCCGCATCGGGATTGCTGCCGATCGAGAAAGCATAACGGCCGAGCCGCGTGTGCTCTAGAATGACGTGGACCACAACGGCGCAGGCCGCGAGAATCCAGAGCGCGAACGGAACCCGCGCGAGCGTGCCTTCGGCGAGATACGAATATGCCGGGGGAATGTCGCTCACCGGAAGGCCCTTCGAAACGATGAGCGCAAGGCCGCGATAGATTCCCATGGCGCCGAGCGTCACGATAAACGGGCTGATACGAAGCCCGGTGATCATCGCGCCGTTAGCGAGACCGCACAGCGCGCCCGTGATAAGGCCCGCTACCAGGCCCGCGGGAATCCCGTACCGTGCCATCGCCATGCTCCCCAGCAAACCCGCCAGCGCCAGGTTCGACCCGACCGAAAGATCGATACCGCCCGTAATGATGACCATCGTCATACCCAGCGCCAGAATATTGATGACGGTGGTTTGGCGCACCACACTCGCAAGGTTAGTGGCGGTCAGGAAATTCGGGGAAACCACGGCGAGGGTAACGAACAGCGCGATTAGCGCGAAGAACGGCAGCAGCCGTTGAATCATTCGTTGTTCTCTCCGGCCGCTGCGCCGCGCCCGTGCAAGGCTGCGTAGCGCATGATCTGCTCCTGCGTGGTTCGTTCCGGCGA
>JBEKHQ010000478.1:0-3816 GCA_050012195.1 Bryobacteraceae bacterium
CGAGGTTGCGAGATGGCGGTGCACGTCGGAAGCGAGATAGCGCGGGCCTCCCGGATCTTGCGGCATCTTAAACTGGACACCGGCGGCGTCCAGGAACGACTGCGCGGTCACCGTCTGCGTGGTGTGCGCGGCGTAGAACTCCGTCATCAACGAGAAGAATCGCTGGTCGCCCATTTGCCGGCGCAATTGATCGAGAACCAACGCTCCCTTATGCCTCTCGGCGGCGGCGCGAACCATCGGGTCGGGCTGGGCGGCGCTGGCGGATCGGTACTCGGCCCAATGGACGGCGAAAGCGCGCTCGAGATTCCCGGACCGCAGATCGTCGTAGTAGGCCGCCGATCCAGCGGTGAACCAGAGGTCGGCGTCGGAAGCGGGCAGGAGCCAGCCCTTCCATAATTGATCCACCTTGAAAGGTTCGGGAGCTTTGAGTACCGCCGGCGCCGCGGCGACACTAGCGGCGTGGATCGCGCCCGGCGGTTGTGCCACGATCAGGCGATAACCCGAGTCATAGATGCCTTCGTTATCCGAGTATTCTTCTTTCTCCGCTCGCGAGGGCGCCCACTCGCGCTGATTAGGCTTTCCGAAATCGGCCCAGAGCATCATCCGCGCGGCCAGATCGGCGTTCGTCACTTTGGCGTCCATGGTGCTGGAGCTCACCAGCGGCGCAGTGCGAAAAGCGAGGAAGGCGAACTGCTCGTCGATTTTGCCCGCGTGTTCGCGATAAAGTTGCTGCCATTTCAGATCGCGACGATCCGGCACGTAGGGGATGTTGACGGGCGGACTCCGCGGGTCCGGCTGATATTCCAAACGAATGCCCAGGTCCTTGACGTTGTTGTTGCTCCAATAAAAACCTTCGGTTCCTCCGAACCAGTCGTTCTTGGCGCTGCGATAGAGGCGCGACTTGTAAGTGCCGAGCTCGAGCATCGCGATTTCGTTGGTCTTGGCATCGCCCATCAGCCACTCGTTGCTATAGAGACCATTGTTCTTCGCGCTGAGATGCTGAATAACCTGGTCGAGATTGTCGCTGTACTGTATGGCGTGGCGCGCGCGAAACGCAACCGACGCGCCGTCGCGATTAAACGGGGTCTGGCGAATGGTGGTTTCGGTCAGAACGATGCCGGCGTCGTTTTGATACCAGTCGGTCCCGCTCTCGATGCCGCCCGGATAGCTTTGGATCAGCATGCGATGGCCGGTGGCCGGCTTCAGATCGAGCATGACGTTGGTTTGCTCGGCGAGCGTAAGGGGCCACCAGGTGACGTGCCCGATCACCATGCGGCCATCGCGCGTGGCCTTGCCGGTGGCGGCGAAAGCGCTGCAATGGTCGGCGGCGGATGCTTGGCGCTTGCGTTCATAGAACAAAGGCGAATCCAGACGCAGGCCCTCCAGCCCGGAAGGCGTGATGGCGAGCGCGTCTTCGAGCGACCCAAGTTCGACGGTGGTGTTCACGACAACGATGTCCGTCAGATCGATGCGGCGGCCGGCCCAAGTTGCGCCCGCGTCGGAGGCGCCCTCGGCGATGCCCTTCATTTCGTCCAGGATTTCCTGATCGAACCCGTGCAAGAAAAGGGCGGCCGCGTTTGCGCGCGCGAGACCCCAGCTCTGTTTGTTGCCTAGCGAGTCGAGTTGCGACTCGCAGCGCTTCATGTATCCGACAATCTCTTTCGCCATCAAGCGGCCATGCTGGTAGCCGCGCTCGTAGGGTTTGCCTTCGATATGGAGATAAATCCAGCCGCCGGAGGGATAACGGTACGCGGGTCCGTAAGCGGTTACGGCCGCGGGTATCGGCCAATCGCCGTCCGAAGCTTTATCGATGCTTACGCCCGCGAACCAAGCCGTTCCCTGGAACGCGCCGCCGTTGCCCGCCGCAAGAAGAATGCTGTCTTGGGCGCGGGTGGCGACGAAGCGAAGATGCACCCGCGTCCAATCTCGCGTGCCGCCCACCGATTCCGAGTGCACGTCGAAGGGCATAGACGCCATGCCGAGAGCCGCGCCGATCGCGATGGGCGAGCGGTCGAGATCGCGGACCTCGAGCTGATCGGTACGGATCCAACCGGTCAGCTCGTAATGCTCGCCGATGGTCAGAGCGATGGGCGTGGAACGCACACTGGCTTCGCCCGCAGAGCCCGGCTTGAGGCGCATGGATGTCTGGTTCTGGTACGTCACGGACGGATCGGCCGCGGCGATGCCGCGCTCGGTAGTCCAGCCGCTGGCGGAGTTTTCGAAGGAGCCCCGGAAGAGCGGCGAGGCGGCAGGTAGCTGAGCGAGGATCGCGAACAGGAATACCAACGGGCGCATAAACGTTATTATCTCGTTCCCGGGCGGCGGGTAGTGGGCTGCCGTTCGATGCGTAAGTGATAAGTCTGAGGCGGGCTAGGGCGCTGCGCCTATGCCGGAGCGAGAGCGGGCGTCCGAACCATACGTTGGGAGCCAGCTGTATTGGTTCAGTTCGACGACTGGTTCGGGTGGCCAGTTCAGCTAATGTATAAACGATTTCAGACCGGCTCAGCAACGCTGAGACGCGCGTTTCTCATCTTTGCTTGTATCGTGCTGGTCGCGGCGGCGGCGCTTGGCCAAGAGCAACGGATCGTTGCTCCGATCGAAACCTCGCTGACCGTGGTGTTGCGGGGGAGTCGAAGCCAGAGGGCGGCTCAGTCCACTGATCTTGGGATGCTGGATCCCTCCCGGCGGATCAGCGGGATCACGCTCGTTTTCAAGCCGTCGCAAAGCCAAACCACGGAGCTTGGGCGCTTACTTCAGGAACAGCAGAACCCCGCTTCGCTGAGTTATCACAATTGGCTTACTCCGGAACAATATGCTGATCTGTTTGGGCTTAGTACCGCCGATCTAGAAAAGATCAACGCGTGGCTGGAGGCCGAGGGTTTTCGCGTAGATTATGTGGCCCGAAGCAGGGGCTGGGTGGAATTCAGCGGCGCCGCGAGTCAGGTCTCGAGCGCGTTCCACACGGAGTTTCACCGATACCAGGAACACGGAGACGAGCATTTCGCGAACATTGACGATCCGTCCATTCCGGTTGCGATTGCACCGGTCATCCTTTTGATTCGAGGCTTGGATAATTTTCGCGTCCCTGCGCCCAGATTAACGGCTCGCCCAGTTCCGGACTTCACCAGTGGCGGGAGCCACTTCCTGACGCCTGGCGACCTCGCGACTATTTACGATATCAATCCGCTTTATCAGAGCGGCATTACGGGGACTGGCCAGAAGATCGCGGTCGCCGGTCAAACCGATATTCAACTGTCGGATATCGAGCGTTTCCGTAGCCTGTATGGGCTGCCTTCCAACAATCCACAGTTAATATTGGTTCCCGGAAGCGCGGACCCGGGCGTCAGTCAAGACGACGTAGTCGAGTCCAGTCTCGATCTGGAATACGCGGGCGGCATCGCTCCGGGGGCGGCTGTTTTGTTCGTCTATTCGCAAGACGTTTGGACATCCGCCTCCTATGCCATCGACCAGGCCATCGCTCCGGTGATGAGCTTCAGTTATGGCTATTGCGAGCCCCAGATCGCGAGCGATCCATCGGCGGCGGCCGTATATCTTCAAGGTCTCGCCCAACAGGCCAACGCCGTGGGCATGACGTGGTTGGCGGCTTCCGGTGATTCCGGCGCGGCGGCTTGCGATATCGGGGGGGTTAAAGCGGCCTCACAGGGTCTGGCGGTCAACCTGCCTGCCAGTGTCCCGGAAGTGACCGGCGTGGGGGGCACCGAATTCGATGAAGGCAGCGGCTCTTATTGGAGTGCGGTGAACAACGCCAACGGCAGCTCGGCGCTGTCCTATATTCCTGAAATGGCCTGGAACGAT